>JAHEJF010000397.1 GCA_024639025.1 Ahrensia sp.
TCGATAACCTGGCTGATTTGTGCACCTATCCCGTCACCGGACAAAAATTCGGTGATGGCGATCGGCAAGGGTTCGATGTTTCCCTTGTTGATGTCGATTTCAACAAGGGCCCGCGCCGGCGCGGTGAAAACGATCACAATTGCCAGGCAAGCCCAAACAGCGGCAATAAGCTTGTGCGATGCGGTCATCACCATGAATTCTTCCTTTGTAGAAACTTATCCAGACCTATATCCGGCATTATAGAAGTCAAATATGTCATCGAAACATCTCCGATGGATCAAAATTCACCACCACATCGCGCCAACTGTCATATTTGTCGCTTGGCAGTTGAAATCCCTTGGCGCCACAACGTGCCACCGCCCGCACGGCGCTTTCATCCAGCTGCCTGTTTCCAGACGATGATGTGACCGTGGGCTTGCCTTCGATCAGTGCGCCTTGCGTCAGCTGGAACTGTACAGAAACTTTCAGCCCCTCCTCACCCTGAGCGCTGGCGGGTACGGACCAGCAGGCCTGTATCTGGCCGCGCAGTGAATCCATCTCGCTTTGGGTGAGTGTGTTGCCCGTCGTCGTTTTGGTGCCACCTGCCGACGCCTGTTGGTTATTGGCCTTTGAACCACCGCCCGAACCTTGCTCGCGGTTGAGCAGGGAAGCCACTTCATCGGCTTTTTCCTCGGTCTCTTCGGTCTGTGCGGCTGATAGCGACTGCTGGTTTTCTTCGACTTTGCGCTCTGGCGTCTTGGCCGTTTGCGCCGGCGCGGTCTCTTCGGAAACTGAGGCGGTCTCTACGGGTTTGGGTGCCTCAGGTCGCGCTTGCGGGGTCGGCAATTCGCTTGGCAATTCGACAAACTCTTGCTCCGGTTCCGGCGCGGCCTCGGGTTCGGCGGCTGCAATCGCTTCTTCAATCGGATCAGGCGTCACCTCTTCCTTGGGCGCAGGAACGGGCGCAATCTCGGTTGCCGGTGTCGATTCAGGCTCGGGCGTTTCTTCAACGACCGGCGTTGGTTCTTCACGCGGTGCAGGTCTTGGCAACGGCACTTCAACCGGATCTGGCAACCTGGCTTCCTCAACCTCGGCAGCTCTTTGCGTTTCTGTTTCCGGTGTTGTCTGGTCCAGTTCCTGATTACCGATATTCACCGCATCAGGGTCCGGCTCGGGCGGTGTGGTCTCTTCAAGCGATGCAGGGCCTTCCTTGGGTGCATCCTCTGCACCTTCCTGAATTTGGGTCAGTTCGGCAATCGAAACCAATTCCACTGGCAAAGCTTCAACATCATCCACGTCAAAGGCTTCCGGCGCGCTCAAATTCACCAGACCCCAGCCCAGAACCAGGGCATGCAGCGTTACAGATGTGGCTAAGCCTGCTCGCATTGCGAGTTACCCATCACTTTCCTGAAGCGTCACGAGGCCCAAATTCTTGAAGCCGGCCTGGTTGATCCGGCCCATCACGCGCATGATGGTGCCATAGTCAGCTGATTGATCGCCTCGAATGTAGATGCGTTCGTCATAACCGGTCTGGGCAATCGCTTCGAGTTTAGGCACCACTTCTTCGATCGGAATAATGGTTTCCTGCAGAAAGACCTCGCCGTCACCATTGACCGAAATCGTTATCGGCTGCGTATCAGAGTTCAGCGCCTTGGCGCGGGTTTCAGGCAGATCGATGGGCACACCCACAGTCAAAAGCGGCGCTGCGACCATGAAGATGATCAGCAACACAAGCATCACATCCACAAAGGGCGTCACATTGATTTCTGCAATCGGTCGCGCCGCCTGGGGTCGGCGATTGCGCTTGCGACGGGAAATATATCCTCCGGCAGTGGTCATTTGATCTACTCCGCTGCGCTTTGAGCCTGCGATGCGCCGCGCTCATCGAGCTGGCGTGACAGGATACCGGAAAATTCGTCAGCGAACGCTTCAAGCCGGGAGCCAATCTTGCCCGCTTCGGTGGTCAGCTTGTTGTAGGCCAGAAGCGCCGGAATCGCAGCCAGAAGGCCGATGGCTGTCGCCAAGAGCGCCTCTGCAATGCCGGGGGCAACCACGGCCAAATTGGTTGAGTCTGAACCGGCAATCGCCTGAAATGAGGTCATGATGCCGATAACGGTACCAAACAGACCGACATAAACGGCAACCGAACCAACCGAGGCCAAAAACCCAAGCCGGGCTTCGAGCTTGTCCATCTCACGCACAAGCGCAACATCCATGGCGCGGTCAATTCTGCTCTGTAAGCTGATCGGTGACCGTGCCCCACGCTCAAATGACTTTTTCCACTCGCGCATTGCCGCAACAAAAAGCGATCCCATGCCCACGGTTTTTCGATCGGACAAGGTGCTGTAAAGCTCTTCCAAGGATTGGCCAGACCAAAAATTCTCTTCAAACCGGTTGAGCTGCGAGCGCATGCGCCGAAACGCAAACACCTTGTCCACGATGATGGCCCACGTCCAGATCGAAGCGGCCAGAAGCCCGATCATGACAGCCTTGACGATCCAGCCGGCCTGCAAAAACAGGCCCAGAATTGAAACATCATGTGCCGGTGCTGTCAGTGCCAATTGTTCCATGAATTAAGTTCCTCGAATCCGAACGCCCGGCGTTTTGTTCACCGGGCGGCTAATCTGCGCGCTTGGGTGTCTGTGTTTCGCCTCTCACGCGGGCTTAGCAGACGCATCAAGCACAAATTGGGTCAAACAATGGCGCAAGTGCGGCACTGCGTGAATTGATTCCATTAATAAGCTGTTATCCTTAAGGAACTCTTAGGATTCGGGGACTTCACATCGCCTGATCGACGATCATCGGCTCAAATTTGTGCTTCCAATCGGCCGGAAACCGGCGCGGCTTGCCCGCTTTGTTGATCAACGCCGCGGTAACCTGGGCTTCAACCAACAACTCTTCGCCGCGCAACAATTGTTGCGACATCTGGCAGCGCGCGCCGCCGACAAAGTTCACTTGGGTGCACATCGTCAACACGTCATCAATGCGTGCCGATGCCCTGAAGTCGATTTCCATGCGTTTGACGACCCAGTAGAACGGTCCGCCCTCGACCATCAACAAG
>JAHEJF010000398.1 GCA_024639025.1 Ahrensia sp.
GGACGGATTGTACAAGGTCGAACGCGAGATAACCTCGCCTCAATCGGGCAGGGTTTCAGTACTTTTTGAAGGTAAAGCACGCGACAACATCATCAATCTTTGCGCCAATAATTATCTTGGTCTGTCCAACGATCCCGCCCTGATTGAAGCGGCAAAACGAGCCATGGACGCGTATGGATATGGCATGTCCAGCGTACGCTTTATATGCGGCACACAAGACCTGCACAGGGAACTCGAAAGGCGCTTGGCCCAATTTCTTGGAAAGGACGACACGATCCTGTATGCCGCCTGTTTTGATGCCAATGGCGGGCTATTTGAACCATTGCTTGGCCCCGAAGATGCAATTATTTCGGACGCGCTCAACCATGCATCGATCATCGATGGCATCCGGCTCTGCAAAGCCAAGCGTTTTCGGTACAAGAATTCCGACATGGAAGATCTGGAATCGCAATTGCGCGCAGCAAAACAAGCAGGCGCACGCTTTATCATGATCGCCTCGGATGGCGTTTTTTCAATGGACGGTTATTTGGCCAATTTGCCTGGCATTACAGAATTGGCAAACAAGTATGAGGCAATGGTCATGGTCGATGATTGTCACGCGACAGGATTCATGGGTCCAAAAGGTCAGGGAACCGCGGCCCATTTTGATGTGAACAAGGATGTCGACATTCTGACAGGCACATTGGGCAAGGCTTTAGGTGGTGCAATCGGGGGATATATTGCCGGACCGCAAGCTGTCATTGATCTGTTGCGCCAGAGATCCCGTCCCTATCTGTTCTCTAACGCACTTCCACCCAGTGTTGTAGGTGCATCGCTTGAGGCGATTCGATTGGTCGAGGAAGGCGACGGCTTGCGCCAACAATTGTTTGCCAATGCGAGCCATTGGCGTGCCGGGCTGTCCAGTTTGGGCTTTGATCTTCTGCCTGGCGAGCATCCGATTATTCCGGTCATGTTGGGAGAAGCCCAAATCGCGCAGGATTTTGCGTCACGTTTGTATGATCAGGGCGTCTATGTTTCTGGCTTCTTTTTTCCCGTCGTGCCGCACGGCCAGGCCCGCATTCGAACACAGATGAGTGCAGCCCTTTCGACCGCGGATTTGGACAAGGCTCTGAGCGCTTTTGAACGGGTTGGACGCGAACTTGGCGTGCTGTCATGACCAAGAATCCCAATGACATCATGAAATGCCTGGTCAAGGCCAAGCCGGAAGTTGGCTTATGGATGCAAGACTGCCCCATTCCCGAGCCTGGACCGGAAGATGTGCTCATTCGCATCAACAAGACAGGGATATGCGGAACAGATGTTCATATTTGGAATTGGGACGAATGGGCGCAAAAGACCGTCCCGGTCCCATTGGTAACCGGCCATGAATTTGCAGGACAAATCGTCGAGCTCGGCAGCCAGGTTGAGGGACTAAAAGTCGGGCAACGGGTCAGCGGAGAAGGCCATCTGGTGGGCAAGGAATCGCGGCAGTCGCGCGCCGGCAAGTTTCACCTCGATCCCGCAACCCGTGGCATCGGGGTCAATGAGCAGGGTGCATTTGCAGAGTATCTGAAGCTCCCCGCGTTCAATGTGATCCCGCTTCCGGATGACATTCCAGATGATATCGGTGCGATTTTGGATCCGCTCGGCAATGCTGTTCACACGGCATTGAGCTTTGATCTTGTTGGGGAAGATGTTTTGATCACCGGCGCGGGTCCAATCGGTATCATGGCGGCCGCAGTTGCGCGCCATGTCGGCGCTCGCCACGTGGCAATCACCGACATCAACAGCGATCGCTTGGCGCTGGCATCCAGAGTTGCAGATGTCGTTCCAATTGACGTTTCCAAGCAAGACATTGGTGACGTGGTTTCTGAACTTGGCATGGAGCAGGGATTTGATGTCGGATTGGAGATGTCTGGCAACCAGTCGGCGCTCGACCAAATGATCGAGGTGTTGGTGATGGGAGGCCGGATTGCGATGCTGGGTATCCCGCCGGGCAAGAGCCCCGTGGATTGGTCTCGCATCGTGTTCAAAGCGATCACCATAAAGGGTGTTTATGGCCGAGAAATCTTCGAAACGTGGTATAAGATGATTGCCATGCTGCAGAACGGCCTGGACATTTCAAATGTCATCACACACCGCTTTCCAGCCGATCAATTTGAGGAAGGATTTAGCGCAATGCGGTCGGGTTCAAGCGGCAAAGTTGTCCTTGATTGGACCAACAAAGACAGCGCAGCATGAACTGAAAACGAACTGGAGACAGGTCAAATTGGTTCAATGTATATTGAGTTTCTTCAGCCAGCCGAGAAGGTGGTGCGCCAATGCCACGAGCTGGGGATTTTGCCGGTGCTTGCTGGTTCTTTTTGCGCTCTGCCCGTCGCAGGCCAGCGCTTCTGAAGAATTTGTTGAAGCCAACATTATCGGCATCTTCTACCACGAGCTTGGCCATGCGATTATCGATATTGAGGAAGTGCCTATCTTCGGTCAGGAAGAAGATGCT
Source organism: Ahrensia sp. (assembly GCA_024639025.1). Lineage (GTDB taxonomy): Bacteria > Pseudomonadota > Alphaproteobacteria > Rhizobiales > Rhizobiaceae > Ahrensia. The sequence continues at coordinate 2,480 of JAHEJF010000398.1, forward strand.
GCCGACGTTTTCTCAATTTTTCTTATCGATGCACTGTTTGAAGAACAAGACTCGCTGCAGCTTGCCTATGACGTGGCAATCGGCTTTTGGTCAGAAGCAATTTTGCGGCAAGATAGCGGGGATTCAATTGCATGGTGGGGCGTTCACGGCATTGATGAACAGCGGTTCTATAACACCGTCTGCATCTTTTACGGTGCTTATCCCGAAGAGCGGCAAGGCTTCATCGAAGATATGGATTTGCCCGAAGAACGTGCGGAAACCTGTCCCGATGAATTTGACCAGGCCAATGCCGGATGGGGCGGCATTCTTGATGAACTGGAAGCGCGCGGGCCAGGCACAAGTTTCCGGTTTGACGTCAATGACGACTCTTTGACTGCACAGTTGATTGCCGAGGAGGTTGAGGTGCTCAATGGGCTGTTTTCGCTCTCTCAACCCGTCAATATCGTGCTTGAAGATTGTGGTGAGGCCAACGCATTTTACGACCCCGGTACGGTGGAGGTCATCTTCTGCAGTGAGTTTGAGGACCACCTTTGGGA
>JAHEJF010000399.1 GCA_024639025.1 Ahrensia sp.
ATCAAAAATGCAGACAGAAATGCGCAAACAGCGCCCACGAGGGCGCTGATCCAGATGGCATTGATCATGTAGTCATATTGGAGCGGCTCGCTCAAATAATCGATCATTTCTTGTCGCTCGGCTGTTGGTCTTCTTCATTGTCCGCGTAGACAACGAATGGTCGTTCATCATCGGTGATCACTGTCACGGTCCGCGGGTCTTCATCTTCGTGCAGCGCATCACCACCCAGCACGAAGTGACGCAGAACATCGCCAAACGCGATGCGCAGATTTTCCGGTGTGAAAATCTCGGCTGTGGGACCGGATGCCAAGATGGTCCGATTAATCAACACGGCGCGATCACAAAAATCGGGAACCGATCCAAGATTGTGTGTCGAGACGAGCATGACCCGTCCTTCATCGCGCAATTCCTGCATGAGCTTGACGATCTGCTCTTCGGTCGTCACATCGACACCGGTAAAGGGCTCGTCGAGCAAAATAACCTGGCCTTCCTGAGCAAGAGCGCGCGCCAGAAATACGCGTTTTTTCTGCCCGCCGGACAATTCGCCGATTTGTCGCTTCCGATAAGTCTCCATGCCCACACGGGCAAGCGCTTCGGTTACCTTGTTCTGATCGACCTGTTTGGGCCGTCGAAGCCAATTCATATGGCCATAGCGACCCATCATCACGACATCTTCGACCAGCACCGGAAAGTCCCAATCCACCTCTTCGGCTTGTGGTACATAAGCGACCAGATTTTGCCGTAGCGCTTCGGAAGCCGGCATGCCCAGGATTTCAACCTGCCCCTGACTGGTTGGAACAAAACCCATAAGCGCCTTGAACAGCGTGGATTTTCCGCTGCCATTGACGCCGACAAGCGCCGTGATGGATCCCTTGGGAATTTCAAAGCTGGCATCGACAAGCGCGGTGTGTCCATTTCGATATGTCACCGTAATGCCGTCGACATACAATCCTTCGCGAAGTGGGATTGCGTCCTTGGTTTGGGCCAATGCTGCCTGAGTGTTCATTGTGTCGTACCTGCAGCGAGACCTGATACGATCGTTTCGACGGTCACCCTCATAAGATCAATGTATGTGGGTACCGGACCGTCGGCTTCAGACAGCGAATCGACATAAAGGACACCCCCATACATCGCACCTGTTTCACGTGCCACCTGTTGAGCGGCATCTGCTGGAATCGTGCTTTCTGAAAAAACGACGGAAATATCGTTCTCCCGAACCGCATCAATCACTGCCTTGACCTGTCGAGGTGCGCCTTGTTGGTCGGCATTGATAGGCCAAATATAAAGCTCTTTCAGGCCGAAGTCCCGCGCCAGATAGCTAAAAGCACCTTCACTTGAAACAAGCCATCGGTCCTCGGCCGGTATGGCTTCCAGGGCAGCGCGCAGCGGCTCCATGGCGCTATCAAGCTGTGCGATATACGCTTCCGCATTGGCCTTGTAGACCTCTGCATTGTCCGGATCATATTTTGCAAATGCCGCTTGAATATTGGCGATATAGGTCTTGATATCGGTTGGTGACATCCAAACGTGGGGATTGGGTTTTCCGGAGTAGGGGCCCTGATTGATATCGATCGGGACAACGCCCACCGATACAACAACAGATGGAACATCGCGCAAATTTGACAGGAAGCGTTCAAACCAGAGTTCCAGATTCAAACCATTCCAGATGATCAGATCGGCATCCAGCGTGCGGCGAATATCGCCGGGCGTTGGTTGATAATTGTGGATCTCGGCTCCTGGCTTGGTGATGGAAACAACTTCAGCGGCATCGCCGGCAACATTTGCGGCAATATCGGCAATCACCGTAAATGTGGTCGCCACTTTGAATTTTTCATCGTTGGCAATGGCCGAACCAATGCCAAGCGACAACAAGCCCAGTATTGCAACAAGGGTGCGCATTAAATGTAGTGGGTTCAATTTCGTTTCTCTTTTGCTATTGCAAACTATTCGCATTTAAAAGTAGCGACTTTTTATATCAGGTCAATGGTTGGAATGGCCATTAGGTTGATATTGTTCGGTTGACCATAAAACATGTTTCATTTACTCAACTTTTAAATGAAGCAAGCGCCCTGTACAGCTTGTGATGGGCATGGTGACATATTGAGTTCCTCTGTGTTGAAATTTGCAGCCTGGCTGTTTGCCGGCCTTTGTCTTCTGCCGATTGCTGCAGTTGGCGTGTCGGCTTATGGCGGCACTTGGGAGACTTGGTTAGGCCTGGCGGATACCGTCATGCCAACCTTCATTGGCAATACACTGCAATTGGTTGTCTTTGTTGGCGTTGGCACCGCTGTAATTGGCACAGCGACCGCTTGGCTTGTTTCCACCTGCCAGTTCCCGGGCCGGCGGGCCTTTGAGATCGTGCTTGCGCTGCCGCTGGCATTTCCAGCCTACGTGCTTGCCTATGCCTATACCGATTTGCTTGATCACCCGGGACCGGTCCAAGCAACATTGCGATCACTGACAGGGTGGGGGCCTCGAGACTATTGGTTCCCGGAAGTTCGCTCGCTCGGCGGGGCTGCATTGATGCTGATTTTCGTTCTGTATCCTTATGTCTATTTGCTGGCGCGGGCAGCGTTCCTTCGGCAATCGCCGACCGCCTATTTTGCGGCCCGTACGCTCGGCCATCGGCCATGGTCGGCATTTCTGCGCGTTAGTCTGCCAGTGGCGCGACCAGCGATTGCAGGTGGCGTTATTCTGGTCTTGATGGAGACTATTGCCGATTTTGGTACGGTTGCGCATTTCGGGGTGCAGACCTTCTCGACGGGCATCTACCAGGCCTGGTTCTCAATGGGCGACCGGGCTGCGGCTTCGCAACTTGCCTTTTGCCTGCTGCTGGTGGCTTTGTTTCTGGTGTTTTTGGAACGGGCGCAGCGTGGGGCCGCCCGACATCATGAAGCCGGTAAACGCATTGAGGCCATGGCGCCGCATCCTTTGAAGGGGTGGCGGGCAGCTGGTGCTTTTATGGTTTGCTTTCTGCCCACGCTTTTTGGCTTCTTCCTGCCATTGTTC
>JAHEJF010000400.1 GCA_024639025.1 Ahrensia sp.
CCAGCGCCACCCCCGATCAATCCCTTTGATCCCAGCCAGCGCGATTAATTGCGCCAGAAGCCAATTTGTGAGACCCTAGATGCAGGACATGCGAGAATGTGTCCTGCATAAGGTCAATTGATGGGCAAAGATCGGAGCAGATACTGACTTAAGCGAAACTGGCCAACTCATGATGGCGAAGTTTCGCGCTGTGCTGAAACGCTTGCACAGCATAGGTATAGAAAGCGTTTGAATAATCAGGCTGCGACGACTCCAACAAAGAGTGACACACTCTGGGAGAGTATGATGATCTCAAATTCAAAACTGTTTCTTACTGTCGCTTGTGCAGCTTTTATGGCTTCAAGCACGGCTTTCGCTGGGATCAATTGTACTTGTCGCTACAAGGGTCAGGACATCCCTGAGGGCCAAACCATCTGCATGCAATTGCCAACCGGCAATGTGCTGGCCACTTGCGGGCGCGTGCTCAACAACACGGCCTGGAAAACCATCCAGCAGGATTGCCCCTACGGCAAGCTGGATTCCGACCTTTTATCATCGCCCGTCGATGCGACCTAGAGAGTTTCAGTCTTTAATTGAAACGTTGGCACAGATTTGAGCATTGAAAATATTGGAAAAGTCCGGGTACCGCGATTCCATCAAAGGCTGAAAGAGTCTGGCATCCAGGACACACATACAGCTATTCGATCAACAGATAATGGGCGCTATTGCGGCAGATAGCGTGCGCTCAAGGATATGCCGGTTCTGCGCTCCTGCTCATCGGAAAGAGCGAATGCTTGTTCCTGCATTTTCCTGATCCACTGGCGATCATTTGGATGTGCCAGTTCCAGCGCGGCGGTCATCATCCCGATTCCTTCGACGGTCTTGCCGGCATCAAACATCATTTGGCCCAGCATGGCCCGTGCTCCTGCATGTCCCTTTTTGGCCGATAGGTTGAACCACCGCGCCGCCTGCTGACGATCAACATTGCCCGCTTCGCCGTTCAGAAACATCTTGCCAAGCATGTACTGGGCGTTGGGATCACCATAATTGATCGCCGCTTGCCAATAGATATCACGTGCCAAGACCGGGTTTGACTTTACCGGTGACTGGGGAATGCCAATTTGCAGATAATTGCCCAAGGCGACCAGAGCTCCGGCGACGTAGCTGGATTCCCGCGAGCCCTGTGCTGCTCCTTCATTGGCAATACCGCGGAACAATTTGAAGGCTTCAAAATCATCTTCTGGTACGCCATCGCCGGAAGCATACATATTGGCCAGCGCCCACCGTGCCCCGATATGTCCCTCTTCGGCAGACTTGGTATAGAGTTCAAAGGCTTCCTGCTTCTTTCCGCTCTTATAGGCAGAAAAGCCGAATTTGAAGAACGACCGGATCTTTCCCTGAGGACGGTCACCATCAACACCTGGATTTTCAATGGGCGCACTAAAGCGCTCCACCGATGGACTAGGACCCGCAGAATTTTGCGCATCAAAAGCCTGTGCACTATCGGCAACAAGACACAAACCTGCGCCCAATGCTAGCGCGCTCACATAGGTACGCCTGGTCCGGACACTGGTGCCTGTTAGATTTAGATATCTGCGTAGCACTGCTTTTCCTTTGCACCACCCGGATGTGTTACTGCGCCGTCACGCGCATTACCCACCGTTTGAGCGTATTTCCATAAAACGCCCGATGTGGCGTCGGTTTCTCGCGGCTTCCACTGCTTGCGCCGCTCTTCCAATTCCGTTTCCGAAAGTGCGACATCCATCGTGCCGGCAACCGCATCAATAGTGATCATGTCGCCATCCTGAAGCAGGCCAATGGGGCCGCCAACGGCTGCTTCCGGACCAACATGGCCGATACAAAAGCCCCGGGTTGCACCCGAGAACCGGCCGTCAGTGATCAATGCAACCTTGTCGCCCATACCCTGCCCGTAAAGAGCAGCAGTTGTGGACAACATTTCGCGCATACCAGGGCCTCCCTTCGGGCCTTCGTACCGGATCACCAAAACCTCGCCTTCCTTGAAGTTCTGGTTGGTTACAGCTTCAAAGCACGCTTCTTCGGAGTCAAAGCAGCGCGCAGGACCTGTAAACTGAAGGTTTTCCATGCCCGCGACTTTCACAATCGCGCCCTCGGGCGCAAGATTGCCTTTCAGGCCCACAACACCACCAGTCTCAGTGATCGGCTTATCGGCAGGATAGACAACATCCTGCTTATCGTTCCAGTTCACATAGGACATGTTTTCGGCCAAAGTGCGGCCAGAGACTGTCATGCAGTCGCCATGAAGGTAGCCCTGATCGAGCAGCGTCTTCATCAGCAGCGGTATGCCGCCTGCTTCAAACATGTCCTTTGCCACATATTTTCCGCCAGGCTTCAGATCAGCAATGTAAGGCGTCTTCTTGAAAATCTCGGCAACGTCAAAAAGATCGAACTCAATACCGCACTCATGTGCAATGGCTGGCAAATGCAAGGCAGCATTTGTTGATCCACCAGATGCAGCCACGACAGCGGCAGCGTTTTCCAGCGCCTGTCTTGTAACGATATCGCGCGGGCGGATATTGCGCTGGATCAGTTCCATGACTTTTTCGCCCGACGCATAGGAAAACTTGTCCCGGATTTCATAAGGCGCCGGTGCACCGCATGAATAGGGCAGCGCCAAACCAATTGCCTCGGCAACTGTCGCCATCGTGTTGGCGGTGAATTGCGCCCCGCATGAACCGGCAGATGGACAGGCAACCTGTTCAAGTTCCTCCAAATCTTCGTCCGACATCTTGCCGACCGAATGCATGCCAACCGCTTCAAACACGTTCTGAACCGTGACTTGTTCGCCCCGGAAGTTGCCCGGCAGAATTGAACCACCATAGATAAAGACAGAGGGCACGTTCAGACGCACCATGGCCATCATCATGCCGGGTAGAGATTTGTCACAGCCTGCAAGACCGACAATCGCATCATAGCAATGACCGCGCATCGTCAGTTCAACGGAGTCAGCGATCACATCGCGTGAGACAAGCGAAGACTTCATGCCCT
>JAHEJF010000401.1 GCA_024639025.1 Ahrensia sp.
ATTCGGTGTCAATCACATCGAGCGTATAGCGGACAGAGCCGTTTGGCCTTTGTTCGATCGCAACAATCCGGCCGGTCAGGCGTGTTGTCACCTCAGAACCAAGCATAGGCGTGTCCTGCGACAGGGTTTGCCACTGTCCCAGCCCCATGCCGGACACAAACACGACCAGCGCCCCCAGTACCGTTTTAGCGCCGTTGTTCCGCCGTCTGAACAAATAACGCAGCACAAGCAGCGCAAGCAGCGCGCTGGGTATGTTGTGCAAGGCTGGTTCAACAGGAAGCGTGAAATAGGATACGACGCCGGCAATCAGCACAACAGGTACCAACAGAAATACCGTCCCGTGCGATTGTTCTATCTCGATTTGCTTCGCCAGAAAGTCGCGCCAAGATGCCCATGGTGGCTGCCTGAAAACAAGTGGGGACAAAAGCCCGGAATGTCGGGCGGCCTTAACAGATGTTCGGTCTGGTTCTTTCTGCGTTTGAGCTGCAGGTGTTGCTTCATTATTGACAATATCGGGCAGATCGCGGGCAGGAATGCTGCTACTTGCAACAAATTGCCGCTCATCAACTTCAGCTGTCTGTGTGTTGTTGCTTGGTGTGGTGCGCACGCTTCATGTCAACGCCCCCCTCAGCGAACCCCATCAAAACTCATCGGTCCCGCTGTCAGTATTGCGCGATTGTACGCGTTTGGCTACTCGTCTCCTTATTCTGGTGATGATCGGCTTGCGCCGGGCGCCGCCGGATTGTAGATGAGAGACACCTTTCATCCTCCCAATCTTGCCTGGAGAACTTGATGTCTGCTGGTGTTGTCACCCGCTTTGCACCCTCGCCCACCGGTTACCTGCATATTGGTGGCGCTCGCACCGCTCTGTTTAATTGGCTGTATGCCAAGCATATGGGTGGCAAGATGCTTCTTCGTATTGAAGATACGGACCGCGTCCGTTCAACCGATGCTGCTGTCGAGGCACTCAAGGATGGCCTGACATGGCTTGGCCTTGATTGGGATGGCGAAGCTATTTCACAGTTTGCACGTGCAGATCGCCATCGCGAGGTGGCTGAAGCCCTTCTGGCAGACGGCAAGGCCTATCATTGCTATGCATCGCCCGAAGAATTGGCCCAGATGCGTGAAGCACAAAAGGCCGCAGGTCAGTCCACGCGTTACGATGGACGCTGGCGCGACCGCGATCCATCCCAGGCTCCAGCCGATATAAGACCAGTCGTGCGTATCAAGGCACCATTGACGGGCGAAACAGTAGTCAGGGACGCGGTTCAGGGCGACGTACGGTTTCCAAACGCCGATCTGGATGATTTTGTCATTCTTCGTTCTGACGGCACGCCGACATACATGCATGCCGTTGTGGTTGATGACCATGATATGGGCGTCACTGACATCATTCGTGGTGATGATCACCTGACCAATGCTGCGCGCCAACAGGTCATCTATGATGCAATGGGTTGGGACATCCCCAAAATGGCCCATATTCCGCTGATCCATGGCCCGGATGGTGCGAAACTATCGAAGCGACATGGCGCCCTGGGTGCCGAAGCCTATCGCGCGATGGGCTATCTGCCCGAAGCCATGCGCAATTATCTGGCGCGGCTTGGCTGGAGCCATGGAGATGATGAAATCATTTCCACAGAACAACTGATCGAATGGTTCGATGTGTCTGGCATCAACAAGGGGGCTGCACGGTTTGATTACCAGAAGCTCGAGGCGCTCAATGGCCACTATATCCGTTCGTCATCTGATGCGCATATCGTGCAGCAGCTTGGCGTTCTGCTGCCTCACCTTGAAGACGGAGCCGCGATTGAAAAATCCCTCCTGCATGACAACAAAGAACGCCTGTCCGCGGCGCTTCCTGCGCTGAAAGAGCGCGCCAAGACGCTTGTGCAGTTGGTCGAAAGCACTTATTTTATTCGTGCAGAGCGCCCTCTCGACTTTGATGAAAAAGCTGCAAGCATTTTGGACCAGGAAGCAAAAAGTGTGCTTTCAGACGCATATCATGCGCTCAAGAACGTTGAGAATTGGGATCAAGAAACCATAAGTAACGTCCTGAAAGAACTTGCTGAATTGAAAGACCTGAAATTGGGCAAGGTCGCTCAACCCATTCGAGCTGCGCTCACCGGACGCGCCACCTCTCCCGGTGCGTTTGACGTGCTGTTGATACTGGGTCGGGAAGAAGCACTGCACCGCATTGCGGATCAAATGGCGTAATTCAAGCGAATTATTTTTGCAGTGCAACAAATTAGGCTTTGGGCGAACTTGGCAGTCCCTGCCAAATAGGGTAGCAACAGCGCAACCTATACGTTCGTGCAGCCAATGGCGCTGTGTGAACGACATGAAGATCGAATAGATAGGAGTGACATAATGGCAGAGACCACATCGAAACTGAGCGTTGGCTCGGAGGAGTTTGAATTCGCTGTACAGAGCGGTTCAGTGGGTCCTGATGTCATCGACATTGGAAAGCTATACGGTCAGACAGGCATGTTTACGCTTGATCCTGGCTTTACATCTACTGCCTCATGTGAATCCAAAATCACCTACATCGATGGCGATGAAGGCATCTTGCTGCACCGCGGTTATCCGATCGATCAACTGGCTGAAAATGGAGACTTTCTGGAGGTCTGCTACCTGCTGCTCTATGGCGAATTGCCTACCAAGGCCCAAAAGGAAGATTTCGACTATCGCGTGACCCATCACACCATGGTGCATGAGCAGATGAACCGCTTCTTTACCGGTTTCCGTCGTGATGCGCATCCAATGGCCATTATGTGCGGCGTTGTTGGTGCATTGTCGGCCTTCTATCATGATTCTACCGATATTTCCGACGAACATCAGCGCATGGTGGCTTCACTACGCCTGATCGCCAAGATGCCGACCATTGCCGCAATGGCCTACAAGTACCATATCGGTCAGCCGTTCGTGTATCCAAGCAACGACCTGGACTATGCGGCCAACTTCCTGCGGATGTGTTTTG
>JAHEJF010000402.1 GCA_024639025.1 Ahrensia sp.
CCATAAGCACCGCCGGTCCAACCCGTGTTCACAAGCCAGCAACTGACATTGTTTTCCGCGATCAGTGCGCGCAGCAAATTGCCGTATTCCGAAGGATGCCGCGGCATGAAGGGAGCACCAAAGCAGGTTGAGAAAGTTGCTTCCGGTTCTGTCACGCCTCGCTCGGTACCGGCCACCTTTGCGGTATAACCGGAAAGGAAATGGTACATGGCTTGCGCCGGCGTCAGTTTTGCAATTGGCGGCATCACGCCAAACGCATCAGCGGTTAGCATGATGATATTTTTGGGCTCTTTCGCCTTGCCGGTTTTGCTGGCATTGGGAATGAAATCCAGCGGGTAGGCGATACGCGTGTTCTCAGTCAATGAACCATCGGTAAAGTCCGGCACACCGTCATCATCGAGGACCACATTTTCCATGACGGTGCCAAAACGTTTCGACGTGGCATAGATTTCCGGTTCTGCCTCAGCAGACAAGTTTATCGCCTTTGCGTAGCAACCACCTTCGAAATTGAAGATGCCTTCCGGCCCCCAGCCATGCTCATCATCACCGATCAAAGTGCGTTCGGGGTCGGCTGACAACGTTGTTTTGCCGGTGCCAGACAGGCCAAAAAATACCGCGGCATCGCCTTGAGGGCCAACATTGGCCGAGCAATGCATCGGCATCAGCCCCTTGGCAGGAAGCAGATAGTTGAGCGCGGTGAATACGGACTTCTTCATTTCGCCGGCATATTCTGTGCCACCAATCAGGACGATCATCCGGCTTAGATCAACCGCGATCACAGTTTCTGAGCGGCAGTTATACTCGGCCGGATCGGCCTTGAACGAGGGCAGATCGATGATCGTCATCTCATTGACGAAATCAGCCAGTGATTCGCGTTCAGGACGAATAAGCAGGTTGCGGATAAACAAGGAATGCCATGCCTTTTCGGTGATGACCCGCGTTTTGATGCAATTATTGGCGTCCGCCCCACCGATCAGATCCTGTACAAACAGCTCTTTGCCCTGTGCATGGGCGAGCATGTCGGCATGCAGCGCATCAAAATCTGCCAGTTCCATGCGCAAATTATTGTCCCACCAGATATGCTCATCGACTTTGCCATCAGCGACAATGAACTTGTCCTTGACCGAGCGACCTGTGTGATCACCTGTTGTGGCAACCAGTGGACCATGGGCTGAGATTCGGGCTTCGTCATTTTTGACCGCATATTCATACAACGCCGCTGCCTGTAGATTGTAATAGGCCGCGGACGCACCCACGATCCCATTTTTCTCCAAGTCATGGGCTGTATTAAATACGCCGGTTTTTTTCATAACGATCACCAAATCTTCCAGGTGTTGAACTTTAGCGCGGTAGACGCTCACCGGTCACAGAATTGTCACGCGGTTTAAAGGCCAAACCAGAATTATCGAACAACCTCAAATGTTTAATCGTTTTAAAAATTTAAAAATCGTTTCAATCGGTTTAAATTAACCATGCTTGGCAACACTCTGGAAAGAATTGGGGCTGCTGTCGCGTCACAAGTTCCGCAGCGGCATCGGCGAACGAGTCTTAACCATGCATGACAGCTATTTATTTCTGTGCCACAATTTGACCCGACTTTGAGCGTTTCCCATTGGGCTCGAACATGAATGAAGGGGAATCGCTCCATGGCTGGGGAGAATTTTAGCATGCAAACTGTTGCGCTGGTCGATGACGACCGCAACATTCTGACGTCGGTATCCATGGCGCTTGAGGCGGAAGGTTTTCGCGTCGAGACTTACACCGATGGTGCATCGGCGCTTGATGGCCTTTTGTCGAAAACACCCAATCTGGCGATATTTGATATCAAGATGCCGCGTATGGACGGCATGGAATTGTTGCGGCGTTTGAGGCAGAAGTCCGATTTACCGGTCATTTTCCTGACCTCCAAGGACGACGAAATCGACGAATTGTTCGGCCTGAAGATGGGCGCGGATGATTTTATCACCAAGCCGTTTTCACAGCGTCTGCTGATCGAGCGGGTCAAGGCGATTATCCGCCGGACAGCCGCGCGTGAAGTGCAACTCAAGCCAGGCGCAGCAGGCGCCGCGCAGACGATCGTTCGCGGCAACCTTGTTTTGGATCAGGAACGTCATACCTGTGAGTGGAAAGGCAAGGTCGTCACGTTGACGGTAACCGAATTTCTGATCCTCTATGCATTGGCGCAGCGCCCCGGCGTTGTCAAAAGCCGCGATGCGCTGATGGATGCCGCCTATGATGACCAGGTTTATGTGGATGATCGAACGATTGACAGCCACATAAAACGCTTGCGCAAGAAGTTCAAAGTCGTCGATGATGATTTTGAAATGATTGAAACGCTCTATGGTGTCGGCTATCGCTTCCGCGAAGCATAGGTTGCAAGGCCGACACGGCAAGGGGCCACCTGTATGGCCGTTGATACGGAAGTAAATATTCGGGCAAAGCAAAGAAGCGGGGTTTCCCCAATTCGACGCTTTTTCTCGCCCGTATTCCTGCGCTTGCGTCGCATATTCGGCCATTACCTGTTCTCGTCCATCACGCGCAGGATCCTGTTTTTGAACCTTGCTGCATTGGCGCTGCTGATGTCGGGCATCTTGTATCTCAACCAGTTTCGTGACGGCCTGATCGACGCGCGTGTCGAAAGCCTCATGACACAGGGCGAAATCATCGCCGGCGCCATTGCTGCTTCGGCAAGTGTTGAAACCAATGCGATCCTGATCGATCCGGAAAAACTGCTTGAACTGCAAGCGGGCGAAAGCATCGTGCCCAGCGTTGACGGGCTGGACAATCTCGACTTCCCCATCAATCCCGAGCGCGTGGCGCCGGTCCTGCGCCGCCTGATTTCGCCAACCCGGACCCGGGCGCGCGTCTATGACCGTGATGCCAACCTTATCCTTGATTCCCGGATCCTGTACTCGCGTGGCCAGATCCTTCGTTATGATCTGGAGCCGCTCGACGAGCCCGAGCCTGGTTTT
>JAHEJF010000022.1 GCA_024639025.1 Ahrensia sp.
AAAACACCATTCCTATGCGACCTGTATCAACGAATGCGGTGAAAAAATCTGACCCAAAGTGCTTCAATCCAACCGGATTATGCTCTAAACAACGGCCATGACAGAACATCCTGAAATCATCGTCGCAGCACTCTACCATTTCGCGCGTTTCGACCGCTTCGAACAGTTTCAGGAGCCACTCACACAATTGTGTCGGGGCGAAGGAATAGTAGGCACACTGCTGCTCGCCCAAGAAGGCATCAACGGCACGATTGCCGGCTCACGCGAAGGCATAGACCGTGTCCTGGCCTATATACGCAGCCTGCCGGAATTCGAAGCGCTCGAACACAAGGAAAGTCACGCAGAAAAACTGCCATTCTACCGTTTGAAAGTCCGGCTCAAAAAAGAGATCGTTGCCATGGGCGTGCCGGAAACCGATCCCAACAAGATTGTTGGCACCTATGTTGATCCGCAAGACTGGAATGAACTGATTGAAGATCCGGATACGATCGTAATCGACACACGCAACGATTATGAGATCAAGGTCGGCACTTTTAAAAACTCTATCAATCCGCAAACAGACGCATTTCGCGAATTTCCTCGTTGGGTTGAGCGCAATGAGAATCTGTTGAAGGGCAAAAAGATTGCCATGTTCTGTACTGGAGGCATCCGCTGCGAAAAGTCGACCGCTTATGTCAAATCCTTGGGTTATGATGACGTCTATCATTTGAAGGGCGGCATCTTGAAATATCTGGAAGAGGTACCCCAGGAACAAAGCACATGGGACGGAGAGTGTTTTGTTTTTGACGAGCGGGTTTCAGTCAAGCACGGGCTTGAACTGGGCGAGCACAAATTATGTCGTGCATGCCGTCACCCCTTGTCGCCCGAGGACCTGCGTTCAGACAAATTCGTGGCCGGCGTGAGTTGCCATCATTGCTACGACCAACACACCGAAGCTGACCGCGCCCGATTTGCAGAAAGACAAAAGCAAAGTGAACTCGCTGCCCGTCGCGGCAAGCGTCATATTGGCGACGACACGGTGAAGAGACTAAGGATTGGCGCTGACAATGAGGAATTGATCCAAACTAAGTCAATCGACTGACTCGTCAACTTTGCTGACAGGATACCGCGTTGCTCATACAAAACACTTCCGGAGAACATACCAGGGGCGTGAAATTGCAGCGCTCCGTGGGTGCGGGTAAGTTAGCGGTCAAGTTTGACGGCAATCGCACCCAACTGGCCGATCTCTATCAGAGGGCCAACGCAAAGATCCGTATTCCAAAAACCCATGACAAGGCGATGGAAGCAGTTTTGATCAACACGTCTGGCGGTATGACCGGCGGTGATGAACTGAGCTGGAAGATTGAAGCGCTTGCGGACACCCACCTGACTGTTACGACTCAGGCTTGCGAGAAAATCTACCGGTCCCAGTCCGGCGTGGCGAATGTCACAACTTCTGTCGAGATTGCAGACCATGCCCTGGTCGAATGGTTGCCGCAGGAAACAATCTTGTTTGATCAATCTGGTTTGCATCGAAAAATTGAAATCAATCTCGCCGCAAGCGCAGGTTTCATAGGCCTGGAAGCTGTTGTGCTTGGACGGCGTGCCATGGGCGAACCTGTGCGCCAGATCAGTTTCGCTGATCGCTGGCGTATCGTGCAAAGCGGCAAAGTTGTCCATGCGGACGACATAAAACTGGAAGGCAGCATAGAAGCGCTGTTGCAAAAGCCGGCAGCGCTCAACGGAGCAGCAAGCTTTGCGACCCTGGTTATCTGTCTGCCTGAATCACAAACCGACCAGGCTGATCTCACCTTGGCGCAAATTCAGGCGGCATTGCCGCGCGACTCATACTGGAGCGCGAACCAGATCGGCACAAAAATCGTGGCCCGTTTTGTGGCTCAGGATATGTATCAATTGCGACAGCGGCTTGTTCCGGTCCTTTATGCTGCCCGTCAGCAACGCCCCCTACCCAAAGTTTGGCGGACCTGATCGTCGTGTCTTGGCTTATCAAACCTTTTCTAAACCAATCCGAACTACGCTGCGCTTCAGTTGCACGTGACAGGCCCGGCAGATGAGATCAATCAAGAACATATTGGTGACAGGTGGCGCCGGCTATATTGGCTCACACACCTATGTGGAATTGAAAGAAGCCGGATATACACCGATCATTCTAGATAATTTTTCCAACGCCTCACGCGGCGTGATCGACCGCTTGAACACTTTATTCCAAGACAAGCCTATGGTGATCGAAGGCGACATTCGCGATACATCTCTGGTCGAGAAAACGCTTGTTGAGCATCAGTGTGACGCTGTTATTCACTTTGCCGGATTCAAAGCTGTCGGCGAAAGCATGGCCAAGCCACTCAAATATTTCGAGGTCAATGTTGGCGGCAGCGAACGCCTGCTTTCAGCCATGAAGAATGTCGGCCTGAGGAAGATCATTTTCTCCTCTTCTGCGACAGTGTACGGGGATCCTCAGGAACTGCCCATACCAGAAGCGCACCCTCTGACCTCCGCTTCAGTCTATGGACAAACAAAACTGATGGTTGAGGAAATGCTGCGCGCGGTTTATGCCGCTGATCGAGAATGGTCGATCTGTATCTTGCGCTATTTCAATCCGGTTGGTGCCCATCTGTCAGGTCTGATCGGGGAAGATCCAACCGGTGTTCCGAACAATCTCATGCCTTTTATCAGCCAGACAGCAATTGGTCGGAGGGAAAAATTATCCGTGTTCGGCAATGATTACGATACGCCCGATGGCACTGGCGTAAGAGACTATATCCATGTGGTTGATCTGGCCAAGGGACACGTGGCGGCTCTAGACCTGATGGCAACACCGCACTGCACGCCAATCAATTTAGGCACTGGTAACGGCATAAGTGTCATCGAAATGATCAATGCTTTCGAAGCAGCCAGTGGCAAGAAAGTCCCATATGAAATTGTCGATCGCAGACCAGGAGATATTGCAGCCTGCTACGCCGATGCCACACGCGCGCGCGAATTGATGGACTGGAATGCTGAACGATCGATCCACGACATGTGCATCGATACATGGCGATGGCAGTCACAAAATCCTGATGGCTACAATTAACTCTGGCTTTCAGCCAGCAACCGCTTCGTAATTTCAGCAAGTTCGGGACCCAACTCACTGTCCTTGAGTCCGAGCGCAATATTAGCCCTCAGGAAACCCAACTTGGAGCCACAATCATAAGTCTCACCAGCAAAAGGTGTACCGAAAAACGGCAGTTGGCCCATCAGCGTCAACATCGAATCAGTAAGCTGGATCTCACCGCCTGCGCCTGCTTTCTGTTCACCCAGCAGCGTCATAATCTTGGAATCTAGGATATAGCGCCCGTTGATGTAATAGTTGGATGGCGCCGTCCCGGCTTTTGGTTTCTCAACCATGCCGGTGATCTCAAAATGCGTGCCGAAATCTTCACCCTTTGATACGATACCATATTGGTGCGTTTCATCTGGATCGCACCGTGAAAGCGAGACAATATTGCCGCCACTCCTGTTGTAGACGTCGACCATTTGGCGCAAGGCACCCGGATCACCACTCATCAGCATGTCAGGCAATAAAACCGCAAACGGCTCGTCGCCTACAATGTCGCGTGCACACCACACAGCGTGTCCAAGCCCCAACGGAGCCTGCTGGCGGGTAAAGAGTGCGTTGCCCGCCGTGGGCAATTGAGCGTTGAGGATTTCCATTGCCGAGGCTTTGTTTCGTTCCCTGAGCGTTGCTTCAAGTTCATAAGCCATGTCGAAATGGTCCTCGATGACGCCCTTGTTGCGCCCGGTAACGAAGATCAAGGTTTCAATACCCGCCGCCAGCGCTTCATCAACGGCGTATTGGATGACGGGTTTGTCGACGATGGTGAGCATTTCCTTCGGCACAGCCTTGGTGGCGGGCAAAAACCGGGTACCAAGACCGGCAACAGGAAAGACGGCTTTACGTATAGGCTTTGGCACGAATCGGGCTCCGTTTGAATTCACTCTGTTGTTTTGAAATAACTCATAAAACGAACGAGGGATACTCGATAATGGGCATTCAATTCTGATCTGCTGATGACACCAGTCTTTGCAATATAGAAGACTTGCTTATCTGACCAATCAGCTTGCCCTTTTCCTGCACGCCCATTGGTATGTCGGTGTCAGCGATCTTGGCCATCACCTCCTGTATCGGCTCATTGGCATCAACTGAATGCTTGGGTTTGCCTGACAAAGCCACCATCGCGTCAGAAGCTGTCAGCACACCCAACGGGTTCATGTGTGCCACAAAGTCTGCTACGTAATCATTGACCGGATTGGAGAAAATATCGCGCGGTGTTCCCAGTTGAACAATACGCCCTCCCTCCATAATCGCGATGCGGTCTCCCAGTTTGAATGCCTCATCAAGATCGTGACTCACAAAGATAATCGTGCGTTTGAGATTTTGTTGCAGTTCGATCAACTCATCCTGCAAACGTGTTCGGATCAAGGGGTCCAACGCCGAAAATGGCTCATCCATCAAGAGTATCGGCGCTTCGGTCGCAAAGGCGCGGGCCAGACCCACACGCTGCTGCATGCCGCCAGATAGTTCACCAACCTTCTTGTCTGCCCAATCGGAAAGACCAACCATCTCAAGCTGTTTTTCGATCCGCGTCTGGCGTTCTGCTGTTGGCACACCGGACAGTTCCAGTCCCAATCCCACATTCTCGCGCACGCTTCGCCAGGGCAAAAGGCCAAATTGCTGGAAAACCATCGAAACGCATTCGCGTCGCAGATACTGCAGATCACGTGGAGGGGCGCTAACCAACTCGCACGACCAATCTTCATCATGAACGGTCAGGCTGCCTCGAACAATTGGGTTCAAACCATTGACCGCACGCAAAAGCGTTGATTTGCCGGAGCCACTCAACCCCATCAGAACCAGGATTTCGCCCTGCTCAACGGTGAGCGAACAATTGTGCACACCAAGCACCTGGCCAGTTGCCACCTGGATTTCTGCCCGGCTCTTGCCCTCGTCCATCATCGGAAGCGCCGTTTTCGGCGCATCACCAAAGACGATCGATACATTGTCAAATTCAACTGCCTTGGTCATTTTTCGGACACCCGCAATACGCGATCCAGCATGATCGCAAGAACGACAATGACAAATCCACTTTCAAATCCAAGCGCGGGATTGACCGAGTTAAGCGCACGAACCACCGGCACACCCAATCCATCCGCACCAACCAGCGCCGCAATCACCACCATTGAAAGAGATAGCATGATAGTTTGAGTGAGGCCGGCCATGATCTGCGGCAATGCATAGGGCAGTTCTGCTTTCCAGAGTGTTTGGCGCGGAGTGGCACCAAAGGCCTGCGCAGCCTCCAGCAAGGGAGTAGGTGTGGAACTGATACCCAGATGCGTCAGACGAATGGGTGCGGGAACCACGAATATAACGGTGGCAATAAGGCCCGGCACCATGCCGATACCAAAGAACACGACCGCTGGAATGAGATAAACAAAGGTGGGCAGCGTCTGCATCAGATCAAGCACCGGACGCAATGCCGAGTAAAGCCGCGGCCGATGCGCCGCCGCGATACCGATGGGCACGCCAATCGCCATACAAACCACACATGCAGACATCACCAGCGTCAGGCTTTCGGTTGTTTCTTCCCAATAGCCCTGATTGAGGATGAACAGAAAGCCAAGCAACACAAAAACGCAGGTTTTCCAGCTGCGTTGCAGATACCAGGTAATGCCGACAAATAGCGCAATCACGATGAAGGGATGCGGTGTTTGCAGCACCCATAAAATGGCATCGATCATGGTTTCCAATGTAGCATCTACGCCGTCAAAAAACCATTCAGCATTGTCTTTCAGCCAGTCAAAAACGTTCTTTGCCGTTTTGCCGACCGGAATTTTGGTTTCCGTCAACCACTCCATTGCGTCACCTGATTTTGTGCTGAGAAACGGATAATGAAAGCCCCGCAACACCAAGGCGCTGCGGGGCCATTTTTGTTACATGCCAAGCGCCGACTTCACCGCTGCCATGGCGTCACCGCCATCTTTGGTGCTCACGCCATCAAGCCAACCACCAAGAACATCACTATTGGCTTTCAACCAAGCGGTCGCTGCATCTTGCGGGTCTTCGCCATCATTGAGGATTGCACCCATGATTTCATTTTCCATCGCCAGCGAGAACTCGAGATTGGTGAGCAATTTGCCGACATTCTCGCACTCGGCGACATAGCCCGCCCGCGTATTGGTATACACCGTTGCGCCACCAAGATTGGGGCCAAAGAAGTCATCGCCGCCTTCCAGATAACCCATTTCGAAATTGGCGTTCATCGGATGTGGTTCCCAACCAAGAAAAATGATTGGCTCATCATCTTTGTCCGCACGCTCAACCTGTGCCAGCATGCCCTGCTCCGAACTCTCGGCAACTTCGAATTCGGACAACTCAAATGCATTGCCGTCGATCATGCCTTGGATAAGCCTGTTGCCATCATTGCCTGGCTCAATCCCGTATATCTTGCTATCCAGGGCGTCTGCATGCTTTGCGATATCAGAAAAATTCTTGATTCCCAGAGCTGTGCCCGCCGCATTTGTTGCAAGCGTGTATTTTGCGCCTTCCAAATTGGCACGTACCGTATCAACTGACCCATCTTCACGGTACGGCGCAATGTCGCCTTCCATCGTGGGCATCCAGTTGCCGAGGAAAACGTCAATGTCTCCTTCTTTCATGGATGCATAGGTGACAGGAACAGACAAAACCTTGATGTCCGTTTCATAGCCGAGCGCATCCAACACAACCGTTGTCGCTGCTGTGGTTGCCGTAATGTCAGTCCAGCCGACATCAGAGAAACGTACCGTATCACATGCAGCCGAAGCGATACCTGCTGACATCAACAAAGCAAATGTCGTTGAAACCGTTTTTTTGACCATTAGAAACTCCCAAACGCTATTTCTGATTGATTGTGTTTTCAGTTAAGAGCACATTCCGCGCATTAGCAACTGCGAGCGAACATGGGCACTAAGAAAACACAGCCAAACCTACTGATAATCATGGTTGATCAGCTAAACGGGACACTTTTCCCCAATGGCCCGGCCAATTGGCTGCACACGCCCCATTTGAAGGCTCTGGCGAAAAAATCGACGCGCTTTGCAAACAGCTACACTGCTTCGGCACTGTGCGCCCCAGGCAGAGCCAGTTTCATGTCCGGTCAATTACCTTCACGCACCAAGGTATACGACAATGCAGCCGAATTTGCCTCATCGGTGCCGACCTACGCACACCATCTCCGGCGGGCCGGATACCAAACCTGCCTTTCAGGCAAGATGCACTTTGTTGGCGCTGACCAATTGCATGGCTTCGAAGAACGGCTGACGACCGATGTTTATCCGCCTGATTTTGGCTGGACACCCGACTATCGCAAACCCGGTGAGCGCATTGATTGGTGGTATCACAATATGGGTTCGGTCACCGGGTCCGGCATCGCTGAAATCACCAATCAAATGGAATATGACGACGAGGTTGCTTATCATGCCACACGCAAAATATATGACCTTGCTCGCGGACATGACGAAAGACCATGGTGCCTGACTGTTAGCTTCACCCATCCGCATGATCCCTATGTTGCCCGCAAAAAATATTGGGATCTGTATGAAAACTGCGAGCATCTGATGCCAATCGTCGGCCCCATGCCCTATGAGGAGCACGATGCCCACTCCAAGCGTATTCTGGATGCCAATGACCGTGGTAATTACGACATTTCAGACCAGGATATTCGCCGGTCGCGACGGGCCTATTTTGCCAATATATCCTATCTCGATGACAAGATCGGACAAATTCTCGAAACGTTGAAGGCGACGCGGCAAGAAGCGACCATCTTGTTCGTCTCCGATCATGGCGATATGCTCGGGGAGCGCGGACTCTGGTTCAAAATGAGCTTCTATGAGGGTTCATCTCGCGTACCGATCATGATCGCTTCACCCGAAATGGAACCGGGACTGGTCGAGCAACCCGTATCGAACATCGATATTTGCCCCACCTTATGCGAACTGGCGGGCGTTGACATGAGTGAGGTCATGCCCTGGACGGAGGGAGAAAGTCTCGTCCCCCTTGGCCAGGGCAAAAAGAGGGAAAGCCCCGTTGCCATGGAATATGCGGCCGAAGCAAGTTACGCGCCGTTGGTCTCATTGCGCGCAGGGAAATGGAAATTCAATCGATGCGTACTGGATCCCGATCAATTGTTTGACATGGAATCAGATCCGCATGAACTCACCAATCTGGCGCAAGACGCCGCACACGTGGATATTGTTGCCGATTTCGACGCGCAGATAAAACAACGATGGGACTTGGCGCAATTTGACGCAGAGGTCAGACACAGTCAGGCCGGTCGGTGGGTGGTCTATGAAGCGCTCTGCAATGGCGAGTACTTTCCCTGGGACTATCAACCATTGCAAAAAGCGTCGGAACGATACATGCGTAATCATATGGATTTGAACGTGTTGGAAGAGAACCAACGCTTTCCGAGAGGCGAGTAAACGACAATGGAAAAACAGCCAACCGCCAGCCATTTCATCAATGGTCAATATGTTGAGGATCCAGCAGGCGATCCGATCGATATCATCTATCCGGCAAACGGCCAGCCGATTGCAAAGATTCATTCAGCGACCAAGAGAATAGTGGAATTTGCACTCGAGTCAGCGGCCAATGCACAAGCCCAATGGGCCGCCATGACGGGCACGGAGCGCGGTCGCATCTTGCGCAAGGCGGCAGACATCATCCGCGAACGCAACCATGAGCTTTCAGTTCTGGAGACCTACGACACAGGCAAACCATTGCAAGAAACACTGGTTGCCGATGCGACATCTGGCGCGGACTCGCTGGAATATTTTGGCGGCCTGGCTGGTTCACTCACCGGCGAACATATTCCACTTGGCGAAAGCTGGGCCTACACCATCAGGGAACCGCTAGGGATCTGTGTCGGCATCGGCGCTTGGAATTACCCCACCCAGATCGCTTGTTGGAAAAGCGCGCCCGCACTGGCTTGCGGCAACACGATGGTGTTCAAGCCCTCGGAAACAACGCCCTTGAGCGCACTGAAAATTGCGGAAATCTACACGGAAGCCGGGCTCCCACGTGGTGTATTCAACGTCGTTCAGGGTCTTGGTAGTGTTGGTGCGTCGCTGGTTGCAGATCCGCGCGTAGACAAGGTTTCGCTGACTGGTTCCGTCCTAACTGGCAAGAAGGTCTATGCGTCTGCAGCCAGCCAGATCAAGCACGTTACCATGGAGCTGGGTGGCAAGTCGCCGCTCATCATCTTTAACGACGCAAATATTGAAGACGCGATCAGTGGCGCGATCCTCGGCAATTTCTACGCATCCGGCCAGGTTTGCTCTAATGGCACACGCGTTTTCGTTCACAGTGCGATCAAGGAGAAATTCATTGCCAGACTGGTCGAGCGCAC
Organism: Ahrensia sp.; assembly: GCA_024639025.1. Taxonomy (GTDB): domain Bacteria; phylum Pseudomonadota; class Alphaproteobacteria; order Rhizobiales; family Rhizobiaceae; genus Ahrensia. Next base: position 9,423 of record JAHEJF010000022.1, read on the forward strand.
CAAGTCGGCAATCATCGGCGACCCCCTGGATGAGAACACCAATTACGGGCCCATGGTCTCCGAGGACCAATTGTTGATTGCCGAGCGCTATGTCGCCAAGGGCATTCAAGAGGGAGCAAAGCTAGTCTATGGCGGCAAGCGCATTGATCAACCTGGCTTCTATTTCGAGCCCACCATTTTTTCCGATGTGAAGGATGATATGACGATTGCGCGCGAGGAGATCTTCGGGCCGGTTATGTGCATTCTGGACTTTGACGACGAGAAGCAAGTCATCGAGCGCGCCAATGCCACGGAGTTTGGCCTGTCAGCCGGCGTGTTCACCAACGACATCACGCGTGCCCACCGTGTCATCGGACAATTGCAAGCCGGCTCGTGTTGGATCAATGCCTACAATTTGACACCCGTCGAAATTCCGTTTGGTGGCGTGAAAACTTCCGGGGTGGGGCGCGAAAACTCCAAGGCGGCGATTGAGCATTATTCGCAGCTCAAAACCGTCTATGTGGAAATGGGGCACATGGAAAGCCAGTTCTGATGCAGGCAGACTATGTCATTGTAGGCGCAGGCTCGGCGGGATGCGCGCTCGCCTACCGTCTGTCCGAATCCGGTGCATCTGTGCTGGTGATCGAACACGGCGGCACTGATATCGGCCCCTTCATCCAAATGCCGGCGGCGCTATCCTATCCCATGAACATGGCGCGCTATGACTGGGGGTTTCAATCAGAACCCGAACCGCATTTGGGCGGCAGACGTCTGGCCACACCTCGAGGCAAAGTTATTGGTGGCTCATCCTCGATCAACGGCATGGTCTATGTACGCGGTCACGCTCATGACTACGACACCTGGGCCCAAATGGGCGCAGACACCTGGTCCTATGCCAACGTGCTTCCCTATTTTAAACGCATGGAAAACTGGGACAGTGGCGGTCATGGCGGCGATGCCGACTGGCGCGGCACTTCCGGTCCTCTGCACGTCTCTCGGGGTCCACGTGAAAATCCCCTGTTTCAAGCCTTTGTCGATGCGGGCAAACAGGCCGGCTATGAAGTGACCGATGACTACAACGGGCACAAGCAGGAAGGTTTCGGTCCGATGGAGCAGACGGTCCATAAAGGCCGCAGATGGTCCGGCGCAAACGCCTATCTGAAACCTGCGCTCAAAAAGTTCAACTGTTCCGTCGTCAATGCATTTGCTGAAAAAATCATCATCAAGGATGGCGCAGCGACAGGAGTTCAAGTATCGCGTGGCGGCACAAGCGAGGTGATTAACGCCAACCGTGAAGTAATCATCGCGGCAAGCTCGATCAACTCGCCCAAGCTGCTGATGCTCTCCGGTATCGGTCCAGCAGCACATCTGGCCGAACATGGCATCGAAGTCATCGCGGACCGCGCTGGTGTCGGGCAGAACTTGCAAGATCATCTGGAGCTCTACATCCAGATGGCCTCCAGCCAACCGATCACGTTATACAAACATTGGAACCTGTTCTCCAAGGCAGTAATCGGTGCGCAATGGCTTTTCACCAAGAGCGGGCTCGGTGCCTCCAATCAGTTCGAGAGCGCCGCCTTTATTCGCTCCGCAGCTGGCGTCAATTATCCCGACATCCAGTATCATTTCCTGCCCATGGCAATTCGCTATGACGGCAAGGCGCCAGCCGAGGGGCACGGATTTC
>JAHEJF010000403.1 GCA_024639025.1 Ahrensia sp.
AGGCTTATCGGGAATTGTCGAACGCAGGCATGGATCCTCTGCTCGATGATACGGACAACCGCGCCGGCGCAAAATTTGCCACCGCTGATTTGATTGGTGTGCCATGGCAGATCATTATCGGGCCACGCGGTGTGGCTTCTGGCGAGATTGAGTTGAAAAACCGTGCAACGGGAGAACGCGAAAACCTCGCACTGGACGCGGCGATAAAAAAAGTCGTGGCAGGAGGCTGAACTTGACCGACGCTGCGGCAACTCAATCAACCAAATCTACGACCCCGGCCAAAACCGATGGGCGCAGCAAGCCGTTCTCCACGTTTGAGCGGATGGTCGCATGGCGTTTTCTGAAGCCCAGAAAACAGGAGAGGGCGGTATCCATCGTCACAATCATCTCGCTGCTGGGTGTGACGCTTGGGGTGGCCGCACTGATCATCGTGATGGCCGTCATGAACGGTTTTCGTGCCGAACTCCTGGACAGGATCCTTGGACTCAATGGGCACATCATTGTTCAGGCATCAGATACCCCGCTCGAAGACTATGACGAAGTTGCCAAGCGCATCAGTGGAGTTGAGGGAGTAACCCTTGTTCTGCCGCTTCTGGAGGGGCAGACACTGGCAACCGGCAATGTTGGTGCAGGTACAGGTGCATTGGTGCGGGGTTTGCGTGCGGAGGACTTCGGCAAGCTTGAATCGGTTGCAAACAATATCAAAGAAGGATCGCTTGAGGCCTACCAACAAGGCAATGGCGTGGCAATCGGCATTCGCATGGCGCAGAATATGGGACTGATTGTCGGTGACAGTCTGACGTTGGTCTCACCTGAAGGTGACGTTACTCCCTTCGGCACGACGCCGCGGGTTAAATCCTATACAGTCGAAGCCATTTTTGAGATGGGTATGTCCGAATACGACACGTCCATTGTGTTCATGCAATTGGAGGAGGCCCAGCTCTATTTCAACCAGGAGGGCATCGTTCAGGTCATCGAGGTGTTTGTCGAGGATCCGGATGCTGTAGACGAATTTAAGACCGACGTGGTTGCAGCAGCGGAAAGGCCGGTGATCATAAGCGACTGGCAACAGCGCAACAGCGCGTTCTTTTCCGCGCTTGTCATCGAGCGAAATGCGATGTTCCTGATTCTGTCCATCGTTGTGATTGTTGCGTCGCTCAACATTATTTCCTCGCTTATCATGCTGGTGAAGGAGAAGGGACGCGGCATCGCCATCTTGCGAACCATGGGTGCTTCGCAGAACTCGATATTGCGCATCTTCATCATGGCCGGCACAGGTGTTGGATTGGTCGGTACCGCTGCTGGCGTCGTGCTGGGTGTTCTGATTTGTCTCAACATCAAAAGCATCCAGCGGTTAATGAATTGGATTTCCGGTACCGATGTTTGGGATCCGACGGTCCGTTTTCTCAGCGAAATTCCGGCCCAGATGGACTTTGCAGAGACCGCTTCAGTGATTGTGTTGGCGCTTGCTTTGTCTTTTCTCGCCGCGATCATTCCAGCGCGTCGAGCTGCCAAACTCGATCCTGTCGAAGCGTTGAGGTACGAGTAATGGCCAACAAGCCAGTCCCTGTCCTCCAATTGCAAAAGGTGGAACGTCACTATGATGATGTCGGCGCGCGGCTCGAAGTATTGAAGGGTGCGGACCTGACAATTCAAACAGGCGAACTGGTTGCCCTGGTGGCGCCCTCGGGCGCGGGCAAATCAACATTGCTGCACACCGCTGGCCTGTTGGAGAAGCCCAATGGCGGAGAGGTGATCATTTCTGGTCAAGCCTGCTCCAGCCTTTCTGATCGTCAGCGCACGGCAAGACGGCGCAACGATGTGGGCTATGTCTACCAGTTTCACCATCTGCTGCCTGAGTTTTCTGCGTTGGAGAATGTGATGATTCCGCAGATGATTCGTGGGCTCTCCCGAAAACAGGCCACAACGCATGCGCAAGAACTGCTCGAATATATGCGCATCGGTGACAGGGCCACACACCGGCCTTCAGAACTGTCAGGTGGTGAACAACAACGGGTTGCGATCGCGCGCGCTGTTGCCAATGCGCCATTGTTGCTGCTGGCCGATGAACCGACCGGCAATCTGGATCCGGAAACATCGTCCTATGTGTTCGAGGCCCTTGAGGCACTGGTGCGTCAGTCAGGTCTCAGTGGATTGATTGCAACCCACAACCACACACTTGCTGCGCGCATGGACCGGGTTATTACGATGAAAGATGGCAAGCTCGTGCCGTTCGAACTCAAAAAATAACAACGCACCGTCCTGCCTGTTAAGACATTATTAGCCATCTTGCATCGCCAATTCAAAATGAGAACAAAACGGGTTTACAATAGAACAAAATTAGAACATATATGGTTCATAAACAAAACAAAGAGGATTTGCCCATGACATATCTTGTTCGCGACATTGCATCCCTGGCCTCCATTGCTGCCTTTGTGACAACGTTCTCGATATTCATCGGCCTGATCTAAAATCACAAACACCAGATTGGTCGCGGCGCAATCGGTCCCCAACGATTATTGTGGTTCCCCATCCCCCGTTTAACCACACCGCGCCGCGACCATATTCAATTTTTGACGAATTCGATTGGGGAGTACCGCACAGCTTGATGGACATGACTGTCCAGTTGAACGCATGATAGGGCCGGTCTGTTTAGAGGGACGGCTATGCCCGAATTGTCAAAATCTGCAAGTGAGAATGAAGCGGCTTTGATTGAGCCAAAGTTCATTCATTTGCGCATTCATTCGGCATATTCATTGCTCGAGGGCGCGCTGCCCATCAGCAAGATCATTCAATTTGCAGAAAGCAACAAAGCACCAGCAATCGCCATCACGGATACAGGCAACCTGTTTGGTGCGCTTGAATTTGCAATCAAGGCATCTGGGGCAGGAGTACAGCCCATAATCGGTTGCCAGCTCGATATCTGTTTTGACCGCGGTGATGATGACAATCAGAACCCTTCTCACAT
>JAHEJF010000404.1 GCA_024639025.1 Ahrensia sp.
AAGCCTTCGCACGGCGTCGATGCTGTCGCTATGAACCGCAATATGCAGTGCTGTTAAACCATCCCCTCGCTTTGCATCGACATTCGCGCCAGCAGCAACAAGCAAATCAATTACTCCGATCGCACTGGCGCTCGCTGCATTCATCAACGGCGTTCTTCCTTGCTTGTGAGCGGCTTCAACGTCTCCAGTCCTTGATTGGTTCACATCAGCGCCAGCGGCGATGAGAAGACGTGCAGCATCTGTATCATTCTTCAGGGCCACCCAATGCAGAGGTGTTCCCACGAAATTGTCTTGCGCATTCAAATCTTCGCCGGAATTGATTAGCTCTTCCAAGATGGCGAGATCACCATCCTTAATTGCATCATGCAACGGACCAGGCACAGCTGGTGATCCACTCGTGAATAATGTTACGGCCAACAGTACAATTGTTCTGAGTGCCATTTTGACCTCCTCCTTCCTACATCGGCGACTGTACCACAGTTTCAGAGCCGCGATGCCCAAATAGCCAAGTCGTGCTCTATTTTGTGGGATAATTTAAGGTCTGGTTTGGGCTCAGTGCGGACCTTTACTGCTTTCTGCCAACAGGTCAGCAATGCGGACAAAGCAACCTTTCACGATGACGGACTCAAATCGAATCCGGGCTCATCTCAACTAGCAACTCGTTTAAAGTGATGTCAGGGGGAGAGGCAAAAAACTGAGCGAATTCCCGCATAGTTGCTTGGAATTTTGGCGTTGCGCTCAGAGCGTTGTATGATTCCGTATTCTTCCAACTTGCGAGCACGGTTACAATACTGGATTCTTTGTCAAAAATCATTTTTGCACCGAGCCAATCTTGCTCATCATTCACGAGTTCCGGATTGGTCCTTCTGAATAACTCTGCACATTGATCACCGGTTCCCTCGCGCAATTTCACTCTGGTCACTACCACAAACATATCGCCCTCCCTCGGCTTCATAGTCGAGATCAGACTGTACCACTTAACTTATCGATTGAGGAAGTATGGGCTCGAAGCGGACATTCAGTTAATCCAGGAGGCGGATAGCCTCAAAAGACGATTCTATAATATCCATATTGGTGAGCTTGGCTGTACGACGAAATCACACACAGCCGCCAAAACCGGCAAGTTGTTCTGACCTTGCCGTGCCTGACAGCGGTGGCTGAGTTGAACATACTAATCCCGAATGAAAGCCCAGCTTTCTAAGCGCCAAGGTCTGCGCACTGACGCCTGAATTCCAGCGGTGTAAGTCCGACTTCGCGATTGAAATATTTGGTGAAATTCGTCGCCTCACTGAATCCAAGATCATAACCGATGGTCGAAACCCGCCGCTCGGAATTGGCCAACTGCCTCTTTGCTTCCAATGTAATCCGCGCGGTCAAGATCTCGCGAGGTGTTTGGCGTGAAATTGCTTTGGTGGAACGGCTTAGGCTTTTTTCAGAGCAACCGAGGGCTTTTGCATAATGTCCAATCCGCAGCCACTCTCTAAATTGCCGCTCAACCAATCGTAAAAAGTCCAGATGGCGTCGCAAATGCCTTGTTTCCGCACCTAGCGGTATGAGTGCTTGCCTGTTTAAGTACAATCTCAGGAGAAGAGTATTGAGCTGGCCACGTAGAAGCGCGTTTGCTGCCCAACCGCGATACTCCTCGCTGTCTTTGACCATTCTGAGGAAGATCTCATCGAAACTCGCAATTTGATCTTCACGCACTTTTGTCAAAGGCGGCAAGATGTCGACATGCTGCAGGGCTTCCAGATGAGCGTGGTCGCCTGACGCTGCCCTGGTCTCGAAAGATTCTGCGCGAAAAATGGCCATCCAGCCAGTGCAATGGCTGAGATCGCCAAAGCGGTGAACCTGACCTGGCCGAAGAAGGATCATTGCGCCGGACCGGCACTCCAGAACCCGAAAATCGGCGACATGGATGTAGTGCCCGCTCATCACGAACATCATGCAATAGAAATCAACACGCTCAAATCCACGGACCCTCGCATCACCGACCCGGTGCGCCAGTTCAACAAAATCATATATCTCTGTGTCGAGCGCGTAGTCTTCCGGTGGTCCGTAATATACGGGTCTCACCGGAACGTGCATTGCATCTGTCTGAATCGAATTTTTGTTCATATGTCCATATTTCACCATTTATTGGTAAAAGTGAACCTCGCAAAAAGCGATGCGAGCAAGCACTATAGGAAAAGTGATGGCCGTCACGAAACACTAGATATGGAGAAAAAAATGACGATAAAACAAGATGTTAAAGAATTATCAGTGACTTTCTACCAGGCTCTGAATGAGATGGCCAGTGGTGAGAAGAACACTATGATGCAAATCTGGGCAGAAGGTGATGTGACTGCTTTTCACCCAATCGGTGGTCGAGACGATGGATATGAAACAACTATCAACAGTTTCAATGGCGTTGCCGCGATCGCCAACAAAGGAGACATCGCGATCACCGATCAGGCGCTGCATGTGACGGACAATATGGCTTGCGAAGTTGGCCGAGAAATTGGGACGTTGACACTCGCCGGCATTGAGGTCTCAATTGACCAGCGGGTGACGAATGTCTATCGGCGAGACGATGCAGGGTGGAAGATCGTGCACCACCACACAGACTTGTCACCATCGATGGTTGATTTGGTCAAAAGGTTGCAAGCTTCGGTCCAGTAGCCGCAAAAACAGTGGAACGCCGCTTCAACGAGCGGCGTTTATTATGGAGCCCTGCAAGTGGTAACTTGCTCGTCAGAAATGTTGATTACCTAAAGCAGCCTTAGATTCGCGGTTGGACAATAATGTCAACTTTGGGCTCAAGGCAGTCATTGCGACCTTCCCAATCAATGGGTGGTTGCCCCAGTTCACGCTTGATACCTTATCCTCGTGCCAAGGAGGCGCTAGACGGCAAGCAATTTGAGCCTTAGCGTCGGTTGTCATCAATCACAAAGGCTGCCTCTGTGCCCATCAATCCGATATCTCCGGTT
>JAHEJF010000405.1 GCA_024639025.1 Ahrensia sp.
TAATAACGGCAATCGATGGCGTAAAGCTCCAGGGTAAAGTCATGATTCGTGTCACCACAAACCATGCCGCGAAACCGCCAGCGCCAAGCGCAAAAATGGCAGTGGCAAATCCCAGCAGCGCATATTCGGTCACAAAGGCCGATATCAGCGTGCGTCTTGTCGCGCCCAGCGTCTTTAGAACGACCGCATCATGGACCCGGGCACTGTTTCCAGCTGCCAAGGCGCCGGCGAGCACCAGAACCGAGGCGATGAGTGCAACAGCGGCCGAAGCCCGAATGGCTGTGGCCAATTGCGCAACGACATTGTTGACCAGTTCAATCGCATCTTTGACCCGAACGGATGTAACGGCAGGGAAAGATTGCGTCACAGAAGTCAGAATGTTTTTTTCGGTTTCAGCGTTGGCATCAGGCATTGTCAGCGTCGCAAGCCAAGAATGCGGTGCGCCGGCAAATGTGTTGGGCGAGAAGACCATGACAAAGTTTATGGCCAGTGATTCCCATTCAACCTGTCTGAAATTGGCGATCTTGGCCGTGATGTCCCGCCCCAGCACATTGACCGAGATCGTATCGCCAATCTGCAATCCAAGTTCTCCGGCCTCTTCTGCCGCGAACGACACCAGCGGTTCGCCCGAATAGTCTTCGGGCCACCATTCACCTGCTGCCATGGTCGAGTTTTCGGGCAGATTGTTTGCATAGGTGATGCCGCGGTCACCCCGCAGCACCCAGCGCGCTTCGGGTGGCACGTCAATGTCGGCCACATTTTGCCCATTCAGGGCAATAACACGTCCGCGCAACATTGGAACGCGCACCAGTTTGCCGTCGTCTGACGCCTCGGATTCCACCAGATCAGCGAAGTCCTCAACCACATTGGATTGAATATCCACAAAGAAGAAATTGGGTGCGCGCGCGGTGATGTTTCCTGCGATCTGGCTGCGCAAATTGCTGTCGATCATCGCCAAGGTGACGAGCAGTGTAAGGCCGAGGCCCAGCGCCAGCACGACAGAGGGCGTCAGTGCGCCGGGACGATGTATGTTGCCAACCGCCAATCTCAGCGGCGTTCCCTTGATGGTGCCAACCCGTCTCGCGCCGTTCATCAGGAGTTGCGAAACGACCCGCAGGACCATGAAGGAAAACACCACGCCGATCAGGAAGAATATCGCCAGCGTGCGGTCAACCGAGAAGTAGATCGCAAGGCTGGCAAGCATCGCCGCGGCAAGACTCGCTGCAAGCCGATAGACCAGGCGGGGCGGTTGAGAAGCCGCCATGTTATGATCACGGAAAAGGCTGGAAGCCGGAATGTCGCGCGCCCGTCCCAGCGGAAGAAGGGCAAAGACAAATATTGTCAGCAGCGAAAACAGGATCGCCAATCCCAGTGCACCCGGATAGAAAAAGCCGCTTGCAGGAAGAGGAACAATTCCGGCAAGCGCCGCACGGGCGGCCAGGGGCGCAAGCGCAGCAAGCACGAGTCCAATGATGATGCCCAATCCGCCGATGATTAGAATCTGTATCAAATAGACCTGCGTAACCAGGCCACCGGGTGCGCCCAGGCATTTGAATGTGGCGATCACATCGCGCTTTGAATCCAAGAAGGCGCGTACTGCATTGGCAACGCCCACCCCGCCGGTCACAAGCGCCGTCAATCCCACAAGTGTCAGAAATTGCGCAAATCGCGCAATATTGGCCGACAATGCAGGCGCTGCATTGGCCCGCGAACGTGTTGACCAGCCAGCTTGAGGAAAAGCATCATTTGCTGATGCCACAGCTGAACGAATATCTTCCATCGAACTGCCGTCGCTCAGCCGGATCTTGTATTGTCGTTCGACCAGGGATCCTGGCTGGATAAGCCCTGATGCCTGCATGCCTTCAACACTCATGATGACCCGTGGGGCAAAGGCCACCCCTTCAGACAAGGCATCTGGTTCCAGTTCGATCACGCCGAGAATCTGGTAGGTTTCATTGCCGATGAGTATGCGCTCCCCAACGCCGATATCGAGCCGGTCCAGCAGGATCGGTTGCGCGTAAATGCCATAGGCACCGTCCTGTTTTGCCATGGCGTCAAATTCATAGGCTGGCTCTGTCTCAAAAGTACCGTAAAGCGGATAAAGTTCGTCAACCGATTTCAGTTCGACCAGCGTTTGGTCCGATTGATCCGTTAATCGGGCCATTGATCGGCTGTCCGAACTGACGGCCACGGTACCGATCGAATCCAGATAAGCCCTCTCCTCGGCTGTTGCATCGCGTTGGTTCAATTCAAACCGAACATCGCCGCCTAGAATCGTGGCGCCCTCTGTTTCAATGCCCTGCGTAATCGCCTGGCTGACGGCATTAACACCGCCAATAGCGGCCGTTCCCAGTGCGATACAAGCAAGGAAAACATAAAAGCCTGTGAGGCCGCCGCGTATTTCGCGGAGAGCAAATCGCAGTGCCAGCTTGAGTGATTCGATCTGTGTCATGATTTTCAAGCGACCTTTTTCGCACGGCGCTTGATCGGCTTTTTGGCGGGCGCAGCTTGAGAATTGACCACGCCAGAATTCACGTGAACGGTACGATCGCATGCCTTGGCAAGCGACTCATCGTGCGTGACCAGCACAAAGGTCATGCCTCGTTCTTTCTGCTTTTTGAATATCAGATCGGATATTTGCTGCCCGGTTTCAGAATCCAGATTGCCGGTTGGCTCGTCCGCAATCAGAATCTTCGGTCGCGGTGCCAGGGCACGTGCCACGGCGACCCTTTGCTGTTCACCACCCGATAATTGTCCGGGATAATGTGTCAGACGGTGGCCAAGACCAACCGCTTCCAGCTCGGCACGCGCGCGCTCAAACGCATCTTCCATGCCAGCTAGTTCAAGCGGAACCGCAACGTTCTCAAGCGCAGTCATATTGGCAATCAGGTGAAAGGACTGAAACACAAAGCCTATGTTTCGGCCGCGGAATTGGGCCACATCATCTTCATTCAGCGATCCCAAT
>JAHEJF010000023.1 GCA_024639025.1 Ahrensia sp.
GGTGGCCAGCGCCTGGATGGGCGAAAATCCTGCCAGCAGCAGCACCGGAACCGTTACCAGTCCGCCCCCGCCGGCGATGGAATCAACGAAACCGGCCAAAAAGGCAGCAAGAACCAGCAGGACGAAGATATCAAGGCTTTCGATCATTTGGGTGTTCAGAGCATGGCTTCTGCCGTGCTGCAAGTGCTAAACTTCAACTGCACGATTCGGGAGGTGCAAATGTCTGGTGATGACAAGCAGAGTATGTTTGGCAAGTTAAAAGCGATGCTAGAGCGTGAGAAGAGTGTCAGGCTGGTTGCCAATGATCCTGCACTGACGGCCGAATTGCTGCTTTTGTTTCGGATGATCCTTGCCGATGGCGATGTCAAGGACAGGGAATTGCAGATGCTGCGCCGCATTTGTGAAAGCGAGTTTGGCATTAATGCCGATGCGATCGATGGCATTTACAAATATCTGCAGGACTACTCCTATGAAACGTCAATCGACCAGTCGGCGCAGATGTTTTCGTCACTCAGTGTGGAGCGTCGGCAGGAGTTGCTCAACCACATGATTGCAATTGCCGAGGCAGATGACGAATTGGCCTCAAACGAGATCAAATTGCTGGGTCGCACTGCCGCAATGCTGGGCTTTGATGTCAAGTCGAAACCGGCGAAGGAATGAGCAGCAAATTCGCAAAAGCTGCGTCTGAAATTGATTGACGCCCTGAATAGTAAACACTAGTTTCGCACCTGTTACCGGCAGTGCCCAGACGGGCCAGAACGGGGTTTGTGATGATCGACTCAAACAGAGGATCGGAGCAAATGCTGCCGCACTGAATGAACGTCGAATGGCGCTTGTTCTGTTGGTAATGGGATTCACACCAACAAGGACACCATGCTCATGCTTCGACTTTTTACTGCTTTTCTTTTCACGGTTTCCACACATGCAGCGCTGGCGCATCCGGGTCATGTTGAAAGCGTAGCCAATCATACACACATCGCCGAATTTTCAGCCTTGTTGGCCATAGCGGCAGCGGTCGTTCTTGGTGTCCTGAAATTCTGGCGGTCATCGCATGTTTGAAAACGCTCCAGAGGGCAAGAAATATGGTGTGATGATCTGCGGCCATGGTAGTCGCAATCAGAATGCCGTGGGTGAATTTGCCAAACTGGCCGAGAGAATGCGGGAACGGTTTCCTGATACGCCGGTCGACTATGGTTATCTGGAATTTGCCAATCCGGTGATCCACCAGGGCATTGATGCGCTCAAAAGGCAGGGCGTGAACCATGTCCTTGCAGTGCCGGGCATGTTGTTCGCCGCCGGTCACGCCAAAAACGATATTCCTTCCGTGCTTAATACTTACCAGGCGCAAAACACCGACGTGGTTGTCGATTACGGTCGTGAATTGGGTATCGATCTTCGCATGATCCGTGCCGCTGGCGCACGCATTACGGATGCGCTCAAGCAAAGCGGCTGGGAGGAAGGTGAGAGCCTTCATGACACAATGTTGGTGGTTGTGGGGCGTGGTGCTTCTGATCCTGATGCCAACTCCAATGTTGCCAAGGTGATGCGGATGCTTTGGGAAGGTCTTGGATTTGGCTGGGGAGAAACAGCCTATTCCGGCGTCACTTTTCCGCTCGTCGAACCGGCGCTCGAACATGTTGCAAAACTTGGCTACAAGCGCATTGTCGTTTTTCCCTACTTTTTGTTCACCGGCGTTCTGGTGAAGCGCATCTACACCCAAACCGACGTGGTTGCGACCAATCATCCCGATATCACCTTTATCAAGGCGGGCTATCTGAATGATCATGAGCTGGTCATCGACACGATGGTCGAGCGGGTACGCGAGATCCTTGAAGGCTCAAACAACATGAACTGCCAGATGTGCAAATATCGGGAGCAGGTACTCGGATTCGAGGCTGAAGTCGGTCTGGCACAGGAGAGCCATCATCATCACGTTGAAGGCGTTGGCGGGGCTCCGGAAGGCTGTCCATGTAATGGCGATTGCGATGCTTCTTGCCGAGACGAGGAATTTTGCCGGAAGCACGGGCTGGAATGGACACCCGTGCACAGCCACGCAACGCATGATCACGATCACGATCACGATCACGATCACGATCACGACCACGATCACAGTCATACTCATGCCCATGATCATCACCATCATCCTTATCCACATGCTGAACATCCTCTGGGTCCCAACAGCATGAAGAAGGACTGAGGAAACAATTATGCCGCTTTTTGACCGATACCTGATTGTCGACTGGTCTGCTTCCAACGCGCCGAAAACAGGTAAGGATTCGATCTGGATGGCTCTATCGGAGGGCACGGACCTTGTTTGGGTGCACAATGCACCCACGCGGTTGGAAGCCATGGCTTTGATCCGAAAGGTTGTTGAATTGAGCCTTTCATCTCAAAAGCGACTGTTTATGGGTTTTGACTTCGCCTTTGGTTATCCCGCAGGTGCCGCTGCACGCATCGGCGGGCGCGCCAATTGGGAAGCAGTCTGGGGTAAAATGGCGGAACTCATTGTGGATGATGAGCACAATGTGACCAACACTTATGAAATTGCGGGTCAATTAAACCAAACGGCTTTTGACGGGCTGACCAGTGGGCCATTCTGGGGGCATCCGTACCAGCATGCCGAGCGCTATGCCGGTCTGGAGCCGACAAAACCGCGCCATGTGTTTGGTTCTCTGTCTGAGTTCAGGCACGCAGAAAGAGCGCATAAGGGTGCAAAATCGCTTTGGCAAATGGCAGGTGCCGGGGTTGTCGCTGCGCAGTCCATGACAGGCATGAAGCATCTTCAATCGCTCCGAAATGATCCCCAGTTTGCCGATAATATTGCCGTTTGGCCTTTTGAGACACATTTTGCCGATGATTTAACCAAGCCGGTGACGATTGCAGAGATTTATCCCGCAATATTCGATGTTCAGCCCGAAGAAAACGAAGTGATGGACGCCGCGCAAGTGCGAGTCGTTGCGCAGGAATTCTCTGAAGCCGATGAAGCGGGTCGTTTCAGTGCTTGTCTTGAATTTCCCAAAGATCAATCAGCTGGCATTCGCTCTGTGCTGGAACAGGAAGAGGGATGGATTGTCAGCGCTCCGCAAGCGCGGGTCGAAGCGCAATATCTGAGAGACCCGGCCCAGATCTACACGAAGTCTTTCGATACAATCGTCAAGGAAGCCGATTTAACGCGTGTTCCCAATCAGATGCGCGACATTGCTATCAGATTGATTCATTCATGCGGCATGGTCGATATTGTTGATGACCTGGCATTCTCGCAAGACTGCGTTCAGGCGGGTGCAGCCGCACTTTCGGAGGGATCGGCCATCATTTGCGATGTTGAAATGGTTCGTCACGGGATCATTCAATCCAATTTGGAAGCGGGAAACGAGGTGCTGTGTGCTGTTGCCAAGGACGAGGCGCGGACTCACGCGTTGGAAATTGGCAATACACGATCCGCCGCAGCGATGGATTTGCTGAAATCCATGTTGGGTGGCTCCATTGTAGTGATCGGCAATGCGCCCACCGCACTCTTTCGGTTGTTGGAACTCATGGATTCCGGCGCAGAAAAACCGGCGCTGATTATCGGCATGCCGGTCGGTTTTGTTGGCGCGATGGAAAGCAAAGAAGCGCTGATCGCCGACAGCCGTGGTGTCCCATACATCTCTGTGCGTGGACGGCGTGGTGGTAGCGCCATGGCATCTGCGACGCTTAATGCGCTGTCATCGGGTCTCAAAGGCGGCCATTGATGACCAAGCCCTGGCTGACAATTATTGGCATCGGAGAAGATGGCATGGATGGCCTGTCACCAGCAGCTCTGGCTTTGGTTGAATCGGCACAGGTTATCATTGGCGGTGATCGCCACCAGAACCTGATCGCCTCATCTCAGGCTGAACGCATCGTATGGCCATCGCCTTTTGATACGATGATTGAAACAATCAAGAGCCACAAGGGAAAACGCGTCGTCATTCTGGTGACAGGTGATCCGCTTTGGTATTCCGTCGGCGCCAGAATTGGCCGAGAGATTGATCCAGCAGAAATTGACTATCATCCGCAGTTGTCAGCATTTCAATTGGCCGCCTCAAGGCTTGGATGGTCGTTGGCTGATGTCGAAACGCTGACCGTGCACGGCAGATCGGTTGAGCAGATTGTACCGTATTTCATGCCCGGTGGTCGTCTGTTGATTTTGACCAAGGACAAAACATCGCCACCGGCGATTGCACATTTGCTGAAAAAAACTGGCTACGGGCCATCAAAAATGACTGTGCTTGCTGCAATGGGCGGCGACTCTGAAGCTCGATTTGATGGCATAGCCGAAACTTGGTCTGCCGACGTTCCTGATTTTCATTTGCTTGCCGTTACATGCATTGCGGGTCCTGATGCCCAAATATTGCCGCGCACGGGCCTGCCTGATGAAGCCTTTGTCCATGATGGAAAACTGACCAAACGCGTTGCGCGGGCTTTGGCATTGTCGAAGCTCGTTCCTCTGCGCGGACAATTGCTCTGGGATGTTGGATGTGGTTGTGGCTCAATTGCGATCGAGTGGATGCGGGGCGCGGCGGAAGCGCAAGCAATCGGACTCGATCACAACGCCGAGCGGCGTGCCATGGCAGCCAAGAATGCGCTTGAACTGGGTGTTCCCAAGTTGCACCTGATGGATTTGAAAGCGCCCGAGGGCTTGGAGGGACTACCGGAACCAGATGCCGTGTTTATCGGCGGTGGTTTGTCGGAAAGCACGATTGAAGAAGCAATTTCACAACTCAAACCTCACGGGCGTTTGGTTGCGCATGCTGTGACGCTTCAAAGCGAAGCAATTTTGCTTGAGGCCTACGGAACGCATGGCGGTGAACTGCAACGGATTGCTGTGGAAAGTGCTGCGCCGGTGGGGCCGTTTGATGGCTGGAAACCCTCCATGACCGTTACGCAATGGGCCTGGAGGAAGCAGGCGTGACAGGAACACTCTACGGTATTGGTGTGGGCCCAGGTGCGCCTGACCTTATCACCATTCGCGGCTGGCGCATCATCACAGCAGCGCCGGTCATTGCCTATCCGGCCCCTGACAGTGGCGACAGTTTTGCGCGTTCAATCGTGGCTGGCTGTATTCGCAAAGACCACATTGAAATTCCAATCGTGGTGCCCATGCGTATTGAACGGTTTCCTGCTGCGGAGATTTATGACCAGGCCTGTCTGGAGATCGCCAAACACCTTGATGAGGGACGCGATGTGGCGGTGCTTTGCGAGGGAGATCCCTTTTTTTACGGCTCCTTTATGTATGTTTATCAGCGATTGGCCCACAATTACGCGTGCGAAATTGTGCCCGGCGTTTCATCAATCATGACCGGCGCGGCGATGGGGGGCATCCCATTGGCAGCGCGCAATGATGTTCTGACTGTCATTCCCGGACCTTTGCCCGATGCAGAGATGCGCGCCCACATTGATGCATCAGACGCCTTGGTCATCATGAAAGTCGGCCGCCACCTTGCACGCATCCGAGCGCTTCTGGAGGAGATGTGTTTGCTGGATCGCGCCGTTTATCTGGAGCGTGTGAGCTTGCCCGAACAGCGGACCATGCAACTCGCCGAAGTGAAGGATGAGACCGCACCTTATTTCTCAATGATCTCAATCTACAAGGGTGCAGAGGATTGGATCAACGCATCAGATGTGCAGGTGACCAGTCCATGATTATTCACCCTGCCATCATTGTCTTGTCGGACAACGCCCTGCCGCTTGCAACAAAGATTGCCGGCGAAATCGGTGGTGCTATTCATGGATTGGAAAAACGAGTTGCAGGTCCGAACATTGTCGCGATCAAGGAGTTGCAGAGCCATCTTCAGGCCTTGTTCCTTGCCGGTACACCGATTGTTGCCGTAATGGCGAGCGGCGCGCTGGTTCGGCTGCTGGCGTCGGTCTTACAGGACAAAAAGAGTGATCCGCCGGTGCTTGCCATATCGGAAGATGGCGCCAGTATCGTGCCGCTTTTGGGCGGTCATCAGGGGGCAAACGAGATGGCGCGAAACCTGGCTGCAAAGTTAGATGCTCATGCGGCGATTACGACCGCAGGTGACAGCAAATTTGGTCTGGCATTGGATGATCCGCCACCTGGCTATGTGCTGTCCAATCAGGAGAATGCAAAAGGCGTCATGGCTGGCCTTGTTGCGGGCCAGAAAGCCAGGCTGGTGGGGGATGCCGAATGGATCAAGAGCAGCAAGGTGCCATTGGCAGAGGAGGCGGAAATCGGTCTGATTGTGACTGAACACGCGACTTCCGCGACCTCTCCACTGGAGCTTGTCTTTCATCCAAGAACAATTGTGCTTGGCGTGGGTTGCGAACGTCATTGCGAACCAGATGAACTTGTTGGCTTGGTCTGCTCGCAACTCGAGATGGCCAATATTAGTAAAGATTCTGTGGCGTGCATCACGTCGATCGACGTAAAATCTAATGAAGCAGCAGTTCACGAACTGGCGGAACATTTGGGTGTGCCTGCTCGCTTTTTTGATGCTGCTTCCTTGGAGGCAGAGGCGCCCCGCCTGCAAAATCCATCCGACATTGTTTTTGCCGAAGTAGGATGTCATGGCGTGGCTGAAGGCGCAGCCCTGGCGGGTGTTGGTCCGACGGGCGAGTTGGTCGTGCCCAAATCCAAATCAAAGCGCGCCACCTGCGCGATCGCCAAATCACTCCAGCCGATTACGGCGCTGCCAGGCCGGGCGCGGGGCGCACTGTTTGTGGTGGGTATTGGTCCGGGAGACGAGGCTTGGCGTTCGCCCGAGGTCAGCCGCATGGTGCTGAAATCGACCGATTTGGTTGGCTATTCGCTCTACCTGGATCTGTTGGGGCCGCTCGCCGACGGGAAGATGCGACACGATTTTGCGCTGGGCAAGGAAGAAGACCGTGTGCGTCATGCAATGGAACTGGCTGGTGAGGGTAAAAGCGTTGCACTGGTGTGTTCCGGCGATGCGGGCATTTATGCGATGGCGACACTTGTGTATGAGCTCTTTGACAAGGGCGGGATTTCGGATGCCGCCAAGCGGATTGAAGTGATTTGTTCGCCGGGTATTTCGGCCCTGCAGGGCGCTGCCGCGCGGGCGGGTGCACCATTGGGGCATGACTTTTGTACTATCTCGCTGTCGGACTTGCTGACGCCGTGGGCTGATATTCAACGCCGGGTTGTTGCAGCGGGCGAGGGCGATTTTGTAATCGCCTTCTACAACCCGGTTTCCAAGAAACGACGCACCCAATTGGCTTGGGCGCGCGACGAGTTGCTCAATCACAGACCTGCATCGTCGCCTGTCATTCTGGCCACAAATCTTGGCCGGGAGGGCGAGAATGTGCGCATCGTGCCCTTGGGCGAATTGCAAGTTGACGATGTGGACATGCTGACCGTTGTCATTGTCGGTTCTTCCGACAGCCGCGTTGTTACAACAGGAGACGGCAAGTCATGGGTTTATACGCCGCGGGGTTATAGCGGAAAGGAAACGACGCAGATGGAACGTGCTCAATGACCGTATATTTTATCGGCGCCGGACCCGGAGCGCCAGATCTGATCACCGTACGTGGTTTAAAGCTGATCGAGCGCTGCAATGTCTGCTTGTTTGCGGGTTCACTGGTGCCAACAGAGATAGTTGAGGCCGCGCCCGATGGTGCCTTGGTGATGGATACCGCGCCCATGCATCTCGACCAGATAATTGATGAGATCAAAAAGGCCCATTCTGCGGGTGAAGATGTTGCACGGGTTCATTCCGGTGATCCGGCAATCTATGGTGCGGTCGCCGAACAAATGCGCAGGTTGGATGCGTTGGGGATTGACTATGAAGTTGTACCTGGTGTGCCAGCCTTTGCAGGTGCGGCGGCAAAAATGAAGACCGAATTGACACTGCCAGAAATTGCGCAAACCGTGATCATCACCCGCACTGGTATGAAGGCATCGTCGATGCCTGATGGCGAGCAGCTGGAGATATTGGGCCAGTCCAAGGCGACACTGGCCATCCACCTTTCGATCCGTAATCTTGACTACATCCGGCGAACACTTGCTCCGTACTATGGAGAAGACTGCCCTGTGGTCATTGCCTATCGCGCGACATGGCCTGATGAGCTTTACATCCGCACCACTTTGGCAGGAATGAAAGAGCAGGTACGCAAGCACAAAATCACCCGCACTGCGCTGGTGATGGTGGGCAAGGTTTTTGGCGATGTCGAATTTCGCGACAGCGACCTGTACAATGCCGACTATGCGCACGTGCTGAGGAATAACGGAAAAAAAACCAAATCGAGGGTATAGGCAGGTCAGTCAAGTGAACCGCCAGGGCCTTACCGATGCTCGATGCCATAGTCAGAACCGTCTTGCTGGCGCTTGTTTTTCTTTTCGGCACATATGTTGGTTCTGAAAAGCCATATCCCTACGAAATCATTGCGCGTTTGTGGCAGCCATCAAGCAGTCTCACAGTGTATCGTTTTACCGATATTGAGGATCGCGTTGCGGCTCGGGAACTGGCCGCTGATGGCCGACGTTTGGTATTCATGACCTACGGCCAGTCAAACTCTACCAACTATGGTGGCGGCACCTATGAGCCGACTGGCAACGTTGTCAATTTCTATGAGGGCGCGAGCTATCAGTATGCTGACCCGGCGTTGGGCGGCGATGGACGTGAAGCCAGCGTCTGGGGACGGTTGGGCGATAATCTGATCGAGGCGGGATATGCAGACCAGGTTGTCTTTGCGCTTGCCGGCGCGGGTGGCCGGACCGCAGGCCAATTGGCCACCGGTGAAGAATACGATTACTTTGCACAGAGCTATAAGGCGCTGGAAGCGACCTACGGGACAGTGGATGCCATATTATTTCACCAAGGCGAAAACAATCACCGCGCCTATTCGGGCGCTGACTACACACCACAAATGGCCAGCTTGATTGAGCGCATGCGGCGCGATGGTATCGATGCGGATTTTTACCTTTCACGCGCTTCGTTTTGTGGCGAAACCATTGATGTTGAACTGCTGCGAAAGCAAGAGGCTTTTGTCTCAGCGCAGGAGGGAATTTATGCCGGTCCAAACACGGATTTGTTGTTTGATCGCAAATACCGGCAGGACTTTCAGTGTCATTTTTCTGGTGAAGGGCTGGCAGAAAAAGCCCGGATGTGGGTTGAAGCGCTGCTTGCCGGTGGCAAGCTGACCAATTGACAAAACCAGACGAAATATCGAATTTTCTTCGTATTTAGTGCATTTTTCGCGCCATATTTGCCCCTAAAGTGCCTTACTTAGATCGCGGTTACGCCAAACTCGAACCACTGTTTCACGGAATGAAACCTTCAGTCACAATTCTGGAGGGTGTCATGACACGTCTTTCTCTAACGCTATTGCTTTCAACCACAATGCTGGCTCCTGCCATCGCCGATGAACTGACATTTGCATCCAGTGTCGATGCGGTAACGGTGTTTCCGCGCGGCGCTGAAGTCGAGCGTATTGCAAACGGCGCACTCAGGGCGGGTTCGCACACAGTGCTGGTTGAGAATCTGCCCGCCAATATTTCAGCGGATAGTGTGCGAGTGAACGGATTGAGCGATACCGACATCTCGATCAGCTCGGTTGATGTCAAGCAGGTGTACAAGTCCCGCAATCTCAATTCTGAAGAGCGGTTGAAGCTGGAACGCCAGATTGAAGTTCTCAATGATGAACTGAGGCGGCTCAACCAGGTCATTTCCGACACGAAACTGCAACGCGACATGTTGCAAAACCTCATCACCAATGCCGGCAAGCCGGCAAAAGGCCAAACTGGAAACTCCCTGTCCGCATTGGAAGTGGCCGACTTGCTGGATGGTGCAGCGATCAGGCTCGATAAATATGCGCAACGCACAATTGATGCGCAAGCGAGCCAGCGCGACATTCAACGACAGATCCAGGATCTGAACCAGCAAATTGCACTGCTTGCACCTGTGGAGGAACTGCGGTCGGTTGTTTCCATCAATTTGGATGCGGCCGCACCAGCTGACGCTTCTTTCACAATCAAATATGCAATTGCCGAAGCCGGATGGCGGGCAATCTACGATGCCAAACTGGCACTTGGTGACGATGCCAGTAGCCAAAAAATGGATGTAATGCGCCGTGCCCTGGTTCGGCAGGCAACATCGGAAAGCTGGGACAATGTTGCATTGACGCTGTCGACTGCTCGGCCATCGTCGCGCACATTTGCACCCGATCTATTGCCTTATGAAATCAACCAACTCGAAGAAATGCCATACCGGGCGCGCAAGCTGGAATCGCTGGAATATCGCGATGAGGAGGAAGACCGTTCACAGATAGCTGCAAGCCTGGAGGCGGCAGCGCCTGCAGAACCATCAATGGCGCAAGAAATCCAGAACCAGGAAGTGGTCATGGACGTTGGAGGATTTCAGGCTACCTACAAAATTCCAGCGCGGGTGTCAGTTGCCAATACCGGCGAAACCAAGTCCGTGGTTATGGGCAAAGACCAATTCAGTGTGGATTTGAGTGCCTACACTGTACCGCGACTTGACCCAGCTGCATACCTGATCGCCAATTTCAAGTTGGACGGCGAGGTGACATATTTGCCTGGTCCTGTTCTACTTTCACGAGACGATGCCTATATCGGCCGGGGTTACATGCCGATGCTGGCTCCGGGTGATGCGCACGATTTGAGCTTCGGACAAGATGATTTTGTGCTGGTCGAGCGTGTCGAAACAGACAAAAAGGAGGGCGAATCCGGCCTGATTTCTGCCTCGCTGACAGATCAACGCAGCGCAAGCACCACCGTGAAAAACCTGCACAATTTTCCGATGGACGTGAAGGTCTTGGATCGATTGCCAGTTTCCAACCATGAAGACATAAAAGTTCGAATGCTCCCGGGTTCCACTGTTCCGACAAACACCAACGTCGATGACCAACGCGGTATCGTAGAGTGGGTGCTGACTTTGGATGAGGGCGAGGAAACCAAAATAGTCTTCGGTTATACCGTGAGTTGGCCCAAGGCGATGGAAATCTCGATGGTCGAATAGAATTGTTGGGCTTTAGGATCGAGGCGTCACGATAATAACTGGAATGCACAGCTGCCGCGCCGCCTCG
>JAHEJF010000406.1 GCA_024639025.1 Ahrensia sp.
GGTCGTGGATTCATGCCGGTTATTGCAGGTGTAGGAATCCCCACAACTGCACCTGACATGGATGCCGCCAAGAAGTTGGTTGCCCACATGCTGAAACCTTCAACACAGCTCAACACATTGCGCACAACAAGCTTCTTCCCTGTTGTGAATGCAGAGTTGCCTGATGACATGCCTGCGGCTGTGAGAATCTCTGGCGATGCCATCGCCAAGATGTCCGGTTCGGCTGACGCCAATCCGGGTCTGCTTCCCGCCGGTCTGGGTGACCAAGGCGGTAAGTTCAACCAGGTCTATGTTGACACATTCGAGCGTATCGTGCTTGCCGGCCAACCGATCGCCGACGTTCTGGCTGACCAGAAGACTGCGCTTGAGCGCATCATGCAGGAAACCGGAGCGCCATGCTGGGCACCGGATGCACCATCAGAAGGTGCTTGCCCTGTAGACTGATCGAGACACGTTCTCCCTGGGCTATCAATTAGCCTTCCGCCATCCGGATTCATGCCGGATGGCATCCCCCGAACTCGAGCATTCGAAGAAAAACCATGGAAAACAAACCTCTTCCCTATTTGCTGATTTTGCCCGCCACGATTTTCCTTTGTGTGTTCTTTCTCTATCCGTTCACACTTGTTGCGTGGCAGGCATTTTCCGAAAACGGCGTGTTTACGCTGAAGCATTTCGAAACCATGCAATCGCATTGGAAGTTCTCAATCTCGTTTTGGAACACGCTTTTGCTGACCGCTGCGATTGTTCCGGTTCAACTGGTGCTTTCGCTGTTAATGGCGACCATGGTAACCAAGATGCAGAAAGGTCGGGATATCGTCCTTTACATTTGGACAATTCCGCTCGGCATATCAGACCTTGCAGCAGGCATCATTTGGCTGGCAATCTTTGAGCAGTCGGGCTTCTTGAATTCCATGCTCAGTGGCCTGGGCGTCGTCGATCAACCGACCAACTTCCTCACCTATCAGAATTGGTGGACAATTTTTATTGCGATTGCCTTAGCTGAAATCTGGCGCGCTACAGCTATCATGCTGGTCATCATCGTGGCGGGTATGGGCTTGATACCCAAAGAGTATTACGAGGCGGCCGAAATGTTCGGCGCAAATGCCTGGAAGCGGTTCCTGAAAGTCACACTGCCGATGATCCGCCCGAGCTTGCAGACCGCGCTGATCCTGCGGGTCATCCTGGCTTTCGAGGTTTTTGCTGTTGTCCAGGCACTGGGCGGCACCACGCTCCCAGTACTGATGGGCGAGACTTACCAGTGGCAGTTCGAACTTCAGGACAGCAGCGTCGCTGCGGCCTATGCCATGGTCATTCTTGCGATCTCCATTGCATTCACCCTTGTTTTCCTCCGCGCGCTGCGCGTTCCTAAAGGAGCACAGATATGAGCGACGCTATTGCTACCACAACTGCCTCACCGGCCAAGGTTGTTGATCCAAGGAAAGCTGCGCATTATTTGTTCGTGGCAACCGTGATCTTGCTGTGCGCTTGGGTGTTGGTGCCGATCTATCTATTGATCGTTAACACCTTGTCATCGCCTGAGCAGGTGTCGGGATTTCCGAAGGTCTTCTTTCCACCCTTTGATTTTTCAAGTTTGGAATTTTTTGCAGGCTTCTCTGGGATCGCAAGCTCGATGAAGAACTCCGCACTTGTGGCCGGTTTGACAATGATTTTGTCGATTGGAATTGGCGCACCAGCGGGATACGCATTGTCCCGGTTTGATTTTCCGGGCAAGGGCACATTTCGGATCATGATCTTGATGACCCGGGCATTCCCACTGCCTTTGCTAGCGCTTCCTCTAGCGGTCATGTTCATTCGCACCGGATTGGATGACACTATTCTGGGGCTGGCGCTCGTACACACCACGCTGGCGCTCCCGTTTGCTATTCTGATTACTTTCTCACTTTTCTCGGGCATTCCGATGGAGTTGGAAGAAGCGGCCTGGACGCTTGGCTGCACACGCTTTGAAGCGTTTCGCAGGGTGATCTTTCCACTTGTCATGCCTGGCATCGCGGCATCGGCGATCTTCGCCTTTGTTATCTCCTGGAACGAGGTCTTTGCAGCTTCTGTGCTGACGATTGAAAACAGAACGCTGACAGCGTTCCTGCTACAGAGCCTGGATGTTTCTCCGCTGCATCTGAAATTTGCTGGCGGGTTTGTGCTTGTTGTTCCGGCACTGATCTTCATCTTCGCTGTGCGCAAATACCTCTTTGCAATGTGGGGCATCGCAAACCGATGACACATCATTTCCAATCTACAGGACACCTCTTTGTGATGTCCGAAATGCAATCAACAAAAGAGAAGACTAATGGCTGAAATTCAAATCAAAAAAGTCGCGAAAAAGTTTGGCTCTTACCAAGCGCTTCATTCAATCGACCTGAAAATCGCCAATGAGGAATTCATGGTGCTGCTGGGTGCTTCGGGTTGTGGCAAGACGACACTGCTGCGCATCATCGCCGGACTGGAAACGCCGACAGAAGGTGAGGTCTGGATTGGTGGCAAGCGGGTTGACCATTTGCCACCACGAGAGCGTGGCATCGCCATGGTGTTCCAGAACTATGCGGTCTTCCCGCATCTCACGGTTTTCGAAAACATTGCCTTCGGCCTTCGCATGGCGAAACTGGACAATAAAGTGGTGACAGAGCGCGTCGAGCGCACAGCTGAGCTGATGCATATCGAACAATTGCTGAAACGGTATTCGGGTGAACTGTCAGGCGGTCAACGTCAACGTGTTGCGGTTGCGCGTGCTTTGGCGATGGAGCCCGACGTTATATTGATGGACGAACCGCTTTCCAACCTGGATGCCTTGCTACGTCTTGAAATGAGAGCAGAGCTCAAGGGTGTCCTGTCAAACTCCAAGACAACAACAATTTACGTCACCCACGACCAGGTGGAAGCAATGAGCTTGGCAGACAGGATTGCGGTTATGCACGAAGGCAGAATCGTTCAGTGCTCTGATCCG
>JAHEJF010000407.1 GCA_024639025.1 Ahrensia sp.
AATAGGCCTGATGTTCTCCAGCGCAAAGGGCTCTATCCGGCGCCAAAGGGCGCTTCGGACCTGCCGGGCCTGGAAGTAGCCGGCATAATTGAACAAGTGGGATCTGCGACGACCCGATACCGGGTTGGCGATCAGGTTTGTGCGCTGACCTCTGGTGGCGGTTACGCTGAATTTGTTGCTGTCGATGAAGGCAGTGTTTTGCCCATTCCCGCGGGTCTGACGCTCACACAGGCGGCAGCTTTGCCTGAGACATTTTTTACTGTCTGGCACAATGTCATTGAGCGTGGGGCGCTCAAGGAAGGCGAAAAACTGCTCGTGCACGGCGGGTCGTCGGGCATTGGCACAACAGCGATCCAACTGGCCAAGGCGTTTGGGGCAACGGTTATTACAACGGCGGGATCAGCCGAAAAATGCGATGCGTGCCGCGATTTGGGGGCTGATCTGGTGATCAATTATCGCCAGCAGGACTTTGTAAGAGAAGTGAAGAAATTCACTGATCACCAAGGCGTGCAGGTCATATTGGACATGGTTGGTGGCCCCTATATCAACCGGAACTATGAATGTGCAGCGATGGACGCACGAATTGTGCAGATTGGCTTTCTGGGTGGCGCAAAGGTTGAAGCGGATTTCGCGCCAATCATGATGAAGCGGCTCAATCACACGGGCTCAACGCTGAGAATGCGTCCCAACGGCTTCAAAGCCCAAATCGCGGGTAATTTGGAAAAACATGTCTGGCCCTTGATCGAATCAGGTCAGATCGCGCCGGTGATGGACATGATCTATCCAATGAAGGAAGCATGGCGCGCGCATGAGCGTATGGAAGAGGGCGCTCATATCGGCAAGATTGTGCTGGATGCAAACTAGCATCGGCATAGCAGGCTCATCGAAGACTACCTGCGCGAAATCGCTTCCTTGATGCAGAGCACCGAGACTTTGCAGATTGTTTGATCTCACAAAATTCCCTTAAATGACTTTGTGTCTGCATTGCCGACTTCTTCGGTATAATTCCAGAACTTGGCAAGCGTCGATTTCCATGTCCGCTGCTGCGCCTGCTCTGATATGGAATGCTGTTCTGAAGCCGGTTTGAGATCGGGGTTGTTGGTGTTAGCGTTTGGGATTGTGAGTGTGTGAGCCATTTTCGCCTCGCTATGTTTGGGTAACCCCAAACTAGTCAAGTGGTGATCACCACGCTTGAAGGAGAGATTATTAATGCATTGCCGATCCATGAATTTTGCTTGCCGGATGCTTGCCGGGGTATGAATTTTTCGTTTGGCCCATTCAAAGTCGACACCGAACGCCTGGAGTTATCGAAAGATGGCAGTGTTATTCCGCTGCAACCCCAAGCATATGCGTTGCTGGTTTTTCTGATTGAGAATGCTGACAGGGTTGTCTCAAAGGATGAGATTATCGACACAGTCTTGGAGGGCCGAATAGTCGGAGATGGGACCCTTAACTCGCGGATCAATGCCTTGCGGCGCGCTCTTGGCGATGATGGCGTAACGCAGTCGGTTATCAAAACTCTGCCACGGCAGGGATTTCGTTTTGTTGGTGCGCTTTCAAACGAAGGAATGGAAAGCATTGACGATCGGCCTGCACCTGCAAACGGCGCTGGATCAGCGTCGATTGCCGTGCGGCCCTTCATGAACATTGGTGCAGACCAGGAGCAAAGTTATTTTGCTGATGGATTAACCGAGGACTTGATCACCGACCTCAGCAAGTTTCCCGATTTATTTGTTATCGCCAGAAACTCATCGTTTTCCTATTGAAACTCGCCCAAAAACGTCACAGAAATCGGACGGGAACTGGGTGTCGCGCATGTACTTGAAGGCAGTGTTTGTAGGGCGGGCAACAGGATCAGGATTAATGCCCAATTGATTGACGCTGAAACAGGCGGCCATAAATGGGCGGAAAGATATGACAGAGATGTCTTGGACATTTTTGAGTTGCAGGATGAAATTGCAGAGAAGATTGTGTCCTCGCTGCATCTCAATCTGAACGTTTCCAGCCGAACAAACCGAAGCACGCACAGTGTGCAGGCCTACGAGCTCAGCCTGATGGGCCGTGCCAAGTTCTTCATGTTTTCTCCCGAGACCAACCGGGAGTGCATTGAACTTTTTGATCGGGCAATCGCAATTGATCCGGCGTTTTCCGATGCCTGGGCCGGGCTGGTATTTCCTTATCAAAGCGGCTGGTCGTTCGCCTGGCCAGGCTATGATGACGGCCTCAAAATAGCGGCCGAAAAAGCAAAGCGTGCCGTCGAACTGGCGCCCACATCTTCCCTGGCTCATGCCAGATATGGCTGGGTGCAAACCTTTCTTCGCGAGCCAGCAAAGGCAATCGAGAGCTTTAAACGTGCCGTAACAATTGATCCCAACAACGCAGATACTTATGTCTGGTTTAGCGAAGCGTTGAACTATGCCGGACAACCCGAGCGGGCAGTTGAGGCAGGAGAAACTGCATTGCGCTATGACCCCGTTGCGCCGCCGAATGTGATCCACCACATCGGACACGCATATTTTTTGATGGGAAACCTGCAAAAAGCCGAAGAGTTTGACCGACGCGCAATCCGCATGGCACCTTCATTTCCACCGGCTCGAATTGTGATGTCAGCCATTTTGGCAGAAGCAGGGCGATTGGATGAAGCACAGCAGCAGATTGGTGATTTGCTGGCGATCGATTCTTCCTACGATTTCAAGCGCTATGATGAGCGATATCCATATTATAACAACCATCATCGTCAACGCATGGCAAAAGCTTTGAAACTTGCAGGACTGAAATAGGATTACACAATTGTTGGTGCGTGGCCTGAATCTCCGGCGGTTGAAGGCAATTTTTTTGCGGTACTTGTTTTGGTTGCACTGTCGCCAAGCTTGCGCTAGTTAAAGCGCAATTCCGGACATTAGTGGTCAAGACCACGCCCGCGGCACCGGCGCGGCGAACAGGAAAGGTTTATCTCAT
>JAHEJF010000408.1:0-1156 GCA_024639025.1 Ahrensia sp.
GTCATTCATCAACAGGTGTCCGGCCTCACCCCAAAGATCTTCATAAGCCTCCCCAAAAAGGCCGTTCAGCTTAATTGCTGGGCGGCTTTTTGCTCGTACCCTTGATCTTCAGCCATTGGCTTGTTCGGGTAACCGGAGGTCTAAATTTCAAACGGCCTTGCCCCGATCTGCCAAACAGCTAAATTGGATGTTTAGCGGGGAGTATTATCATGCGTGAAACGATCAATTGGGGCATCCTGGGTGCGGCAAAGTTTGCCCGTGAATATATGGGCCCAGCCATACATTTGGCAGACGGTGCCAGACTTGCGGCGCTGGCCACATCCAGCCCGGAAAAGGCTGACGGATTCACAGCTTTTTGCCCCGATTTGAAGGTCCACAATGACTATGACGCATTGCTTGCCGATCCCCAGATTGATGTGGTCTATGTGCCATTACCCAATCACATGCATGTTGAGTGGGCATTAAAGGCGATGGCAGCCGGCAAGCATGTGCTGGTCGAAAAACCGATCACCATGCAAGCCGATGAATTCGACCAATTGATTGCCAAGCGCGATGAAACAGGTCTCTTGGCAGCTGAGGCCTATATGATTGTGCACCATCCTCAATGGCAGATGGTGCAGCGGTTGATCGGGGAAGGGGCGATTGGCAAGCTGGCTCATGTCAGCGGCAAGTTCTCTTTCGACAACAGGACCGATACCGACAATATCAGAAACAAGGCAGAAACCGGTGGAGGCGGATTGCGCGATATCGGTGTCTATGTCTTCGGTTCCGCCCGCTTTGCGACAGGACAGGAACCAAATGAAATTTCAGCAAGAATAAGGTGGGAGAACGGCGTGGATGCCTTTGCCGAAGTGCAGGCACAGTTTCCTGGTTTCAACTACTCGGCCTATGTCAGCATCCGCATGCACCCCTACCAGGAAATGGTTTTTCATGGCGAAACCGGGCTTATCCGACTGACGGCACCATTCAATGCGCGGGTTTTTGGCGAAGCGCGGGTTGAGCTGCATCGCCCAGGTCTGGAAGTTGAGATAACGCGTTTTCCGGCCGACAATCATTACGAGTTGCAGGTCGAGGCATTCTGTCGATCAGTGCGTGAAGGATCTGCCTATGCATGTCCGCTGGAGTTTTCGCGTGGTACGCAAGAGATGATGGATCG
>JAHEJF010000408.1:1256-2957 GCA_024639025.1 Ahrensia sp.
GATATCTCGCCCAGCACGAGGGCTTTGGCGACCGCTTGCGCCAGATTACTCGCTTCCAGACCGGTGACAGCCGATTGCAGTACCAGCCCGATGGTTGTTTCGCTCAGTTCCAGAAACTTGGCAATCTCGGCACCATTATAGCCTTGTGTGGATAGCAGCAGCACATTTGACTGGATTATTGAAAGCCGTTTGGGCTCAAACAGCGTGGTCAGTTCAGGGAATCGACCCACCATTACCGATACGATATGGCACACGGATGAAATGATTTGTTCGCGCGCTTCCGGCGTGTCTTGATGAAGACCGATGGAGAACACCGCTATACCGCGGCCCAACACCACAGGCACCGCCAGCACGGCCTTGTATTCGAGCTTCTCGACCTCTTCCAGGAATCGCTTGTTGAGAAATTCGCTGTAGTCGGCTTTCGAGATCGACTTCCAGTTGAAGGGTCGCAGCAGTCTTTGCGCTTCTTGTTTGAGGGGGCATCCACCAATTTCAGCCAATTTGGGTGCAAGCTCCATGAGCGCGCGCGGCAGCCGGCGAAATGGCCGGATAGCGGGATGCGCGTCGTCGTGACTGCAGAAAAATACAGAAACGAGCTGGTGGCCCATCTGGTCAAAATGCCCCTCTGCGACAATACAGGCGGAGTTCACATCAACCGACTTGGCAATGGTCTGTCGCAGCTGGTTAATCTTTTCCAGGTCGTTGTTGCGTCTGGATCGAAATTCAAATCGGTGAATCAAGTCTGCAGCCCCTATCTGCGCGAGCTCGAATCAAGATCGCGCTCCTAGGGAAATTTTACAGTTTCGAATTGTCGGGACCAAGCGGGAATATCCGGCTCTGCACAGTTTGTTACGTAGCGACAAGCCGTCTTTGTCATTGTCGAAGATGCAATGTCAATCCGGTTGAAACCGATGGCTGTGCTAGACCAAGGACGTAGTTGTTCTTCCAGCCAATCTCTCCTATCTGGTGAGCGGAGCGACGTATTATGCTTTGCATGTGATCCTGCAGAACATACTGCTGGTTGACTATCGGGGAAGGTTTGGATTTAGTTCGTTTGATGAGTACCCAGCGCAAAGACATACATAATTCCGAAGTGCCCCTGGTTTGCCGTTCTTGCGAGGCAAGACATCGTGGTGTTTGCGGTGCATTGGATGAACAGCAACTGATTCAGCTATCCAAGCATACCCATAGAACCAAGCATGACCCTGAAGAAGAACTGTTTGCAGCTGAAAGCAGTTCCACGCATTATTCCAATGTGTTACGCGGTGTTGTGAAGTTGACAAAACTGATGCCCGATGGCCGCCAACAAATTGTTGGTCTTCAGTTTTCACCAGATTTTCTGGGGCGCCCATTTGAAAAAACCAATCGCCTGGATGCACAGGCTGCCGATGAAGTTGAATTGTGTTCGTTCCCCAGATCCGTTTTAAACGATTTGATCAAGAATTCCCCTGACCTGGAACGCAAGCTTTTTGAACAAACGCTGCGCGAACTCGATGAATCCCGAGAGATGATGCTAACGCTGGGCCGAAAAACGGCATCAGAAAAGGTGGCGACTTTCCTGCATCTCTTGGCCACGCATATTGACCCCGAGTTGGAAAATCATGAAGGGCCAATCGAGTTTGAACTGGCTCTTAAACGATCTGATATTGCTGACTATTTGGGCCTGACGATTGAGACAGTCAGCCGCCAGATGACCAAGCT
>JAHEJF010000409.1 GCA_024639025.1 Ahrensia sp.
ACGGTAAGCGCGGGGCCAGGTACAGCCCATGGCCCGAGCAAGTCAGACGTTCTGCTGATCAATTGAGGTGCACCCAATGCAAAGCCAAGGCGTAAACCGGCCAGACCAAAAAACTTCCCAAAGGAACGTAGGACAACAATACCCGGAACCACAGGCAAAGCCTCAAGCTTTTCCTCCCCTGCTCCAAGCACATCGCCAAATGCCGCATCAACAAGCACCAAACCACCGCGCGCATGGATTTGGCGCCCCTGTTCAACCAGCATATCGAGATCAATCAGGCGGCCATCCGGATTGTTCGGCAATCCAAGAACAATCAGATCGATTTGATCATTGTGCTCCGGCAATTGATTGCTGACGGTGATATCAGCACAAGGATCTAAGACGCGCTCATATTCGTTGTAAGTCGGTCCCACGATCCAGACATTTTCCACTTGTGTTAATTGCGGCAGCAGCTGAATTAGAGCTTGTGTACCCGGGGCCGCCGCAATGGCTGCGCCCTCCGGAAGGCAGTAATACATCCGCGCGGCATCAAGGCATCTCTGCAAAAGCGCCTCATCTGGCAGCCGGTGCCAAACATCGCTTGGAATATCGGGCAGCGGATAAGGATTAGGATTGATCCCTGTGGACAGGTCCAGCCATTTTTCCTTGGCCCCGCCAAATTTTGCTACTGCGCGGTCAAGCGCCCCCCCATGCTTTGAAAAGGACATCTCAAGCAGCCCGGTCAATTACATGGCAGTAGGAGCCCATAACAGACCCCACACGCAATCCCGCATGGCCAAGATCATGCCCCAAAGCATCCGTCACCGCGAAGAGTGGTTGACCATCACCGCTTTCGACTTCGACTGAGTAGTGAAATTCATGCCCCATAAGCGGGATCTGCCATGGTGAACCTTCCAGGGGACTCAGTTTTCGATAGCCCAGATGCCGCCGTCGCGTCTCAAAGCTGGTCGTCAGAGGCAGCAACCCAAGCATTTCATGTTCCGTGCCGTCTGCATCAATCAATTTCTCACCCAGCACCATGTAACCACCGCACTCACCGTAGATGACCTTGTTGCGTGTCGCGGCGTCACGCATGGCACGTTTGAAGTGCTTGGTTGCGGCAATCTGTGCGGCATGCAGTTCCGGATACCCGCCAGGCAGAAAAACCGCGTCGCACTTTGGATCAGGTCCCTCATCCGCCAGCGGAGAAAAGTAAGAGATTTCGGCGCCAGTTGCTTGCCAACCCTCAATCATGTGCGGATAGCAAAAAGCAAACGCGTCATCGACAGCAACGGCAATATGGCTTCCAAGCGGTGCAATGGGCAGAGGCGCAGGTACGCTAGTCGTCATGTTCAACTTGAGATCGCACAGTCTTCCAATCGAAAGAGAGCGCGCCATTATCTCGCCTGCTCCCTTCAGAAACGACTCCAGCGTATCGTGCTCGCGTGCTTGAACGAGGCCAAGATGCCGACTTGGAAGCGAAAGCGCCTCATCCTGCATGACAACGCCCACAATCGGAATATCGATCGGATCCAGAGCAGCGCGCAGCATCGCTTCGTGGCGTGCGCTGCCCACCCGGTTGAGAACCACTCCGGCAAATTGCAGAGAGGGCCGATGCTGCATATACCCGGAGACAATTGCCGCAATGCTTTGCGCCATGCGTGCGCAGTCAACCACAAACACAATCGACAGGCCGAGTTGTTCAGCCAAGTCAGCGGCGCTTCCGGCCCCGTCTGCTGCCCCATCAAACAAGCCCATCATCGCTTCAACCACCAGCAAACGATCATTTGCCAGTTGATGTGCATTGTGCGTCAGTAGATCCTCTCGCATCGCCCACGGATCCAGATTCGTACAAATCTGACCGCTGGAAAAAGCATGAAAGGCAGGATCAATGTAATCAGGACCTGCTTTGGCCGGCGCAACAGCAATGCCTTTTTCACGCAAAGCGCGCAGCAAGCCAAGGGTCACGACGGTTTTACCGGAACCCGAATGTGGTGCTGCGATCATAAAACCGTTCATGCAGATTTGTCCCGCGTTCGCACACCCAGCGGATCACCGGAGAGCACCCGCCCCTGCTCCAGTGCGCCCTTCCAGTCCAGTCCAGCGCGTAACCGGACTACTTCACCAACCACAACAATGGCTGGCGGCTTCAAACCAGAGTTTTCAACATCACGCGCAGCGTTTCCAAGCGTTGTTTCAAGCACTTGCTGATGCTCTGTTGCTGCATTGCATACAAACGCCAATGGTTCATCATGCTTGCGACCCTCTGCGATCAGTCTTTCTGTAATCGGCGCAATATGTTTCATGGCCATATACATCACGATAACAGGCGAACCCTTGGCAATGCTGGCCCAGTCAATGGCGTCAGGCACGATGCCGCCTGCGTCATGTCCGGTCAGAAAAGTTACATTGTGGTTTGTTTCGCGATGGGTAACAGCGATCCCCGCATAAGCCAGGCCGCCAATACCGGCTGTGATTCCCGGAACGATCCGGAAAGGTACTTCGTTCTCGACCAGCGTGAGCGCCTCTTCACCGCCGCGTCCAAATACAAAGGGATCGCCCCCTTTCAGGCGGAGTACACGTTTGCCGTCGCGCGCATAATCCACCAATTTTAGCGAAATATCACGCTGCTTGGGCGATGGTTTTCCGCCGCGCTTTCCCGCATATTCCAGCACCGCATCGGGAGCAGCCAGTTTCAGGCATTCGTCGTTGACAAGGGCATCGTAAACCACGACATCCGCCTGGCTTAGCGCATTGGCCGCGTGCAATGTCAGCAGGCCCGGATCGCCAGGACCCGCACCCACCAGCCAAACATGGCCCGGTTCGAAGGTCGGCAGTTGATCCTGCAGCGCTGCACTGATGTTGCGGTCATTGCTCATGCCAAAATCCCGGAGTCAGGACCTAAATTGATTGCTTCAGACCCTAGAGCCAAAAACACTTTTCGGCTAGTACATTTGCAGACTATAAGTCTTGCATG
>JAHEJF010000410.1 GCA_024639025.1 Ahrensia sp.
ATCAGATCCTGACGCCATGACCCGTCCGTTGAGAGACATATTCGACGTGCCCGATCTCACGGTGACCAATGATGATATTGCCAATGGCGAGTTCGAGCCTCAATCCGGCGAACCAGGCCCCCTGGCACCATTTACCGGTCAACGGATCGACTATTCCCTCGCCCGGCTTTCGCACTACACGGCCACCAGTCCCAGCCATTTTCAGAACTTTGTGCTGTTTACCAACTACCAGTTCTACATGGATGAATTCTGCAGCTTTGCGCGCAGCGAAATGCTTGATCCGGATTCTGAATATGACGCGTTTATTGAGCCTGGCAATCTGATAACAATGCATGGCGAATCCGAGCCATCGTCGGGTGTCGAACCGGGGCGTCTGCCGCAAATGCCAGCCTATCATCTGACCAAGAAAGACGGGCGGGGTATAACGATGGTCAATATTGGTGTTGGCCCCTCCAACGCCAAAACCATTACCGATCATATCGCCGTCTTGCGCCCTGATGCCTGGTTGATGTTGGGACATTGCGCCGGCTTGCGCAACACGCAGGCACTAGGCGATTACGTGCTGGCTCATGCCTATGTGCGGGAGGACAGCGTGCTGGACGCAGACTTGCCGCTGTCTGTTCCTGTACCTGCATTGGCAGAGATTCAGGTTGCTTTGGAACAGGCCGTTGCCGAGGTGACTGGACTTGAAGGCTATGCGCTCAAGGCAGTTATGCGGACAGGCACCGTTGCAACCATTGATAACCGCAATTGGGAACTGCGCGACCAGCGTGGACCAGTAAAGCGATTGTCACAATCCCGCGCCATTGCCCTGGATATGGAAAGCGCGACTATTGCTGCCAATGGCTTCCGCTTTCGGGTGCCATACGGCACGCTGCTTTGTGTCTCCGACAAACCTCTGCATGGTGAATTGAAACTTCCCGGTATGGCGACCGACTTTTACAAGCGACAGGTCAACCAGCACCTGATCATTGGGATAAAGGCAATGGAGAAATTGGCGCACATGCCAAGTGAGCGGCTCCACTCTCGAAAATTGCGCAGCTTCAATGAAACTGCGTTTCAATAGAGCGTTCAGCAAAGGGATTTGAAAGCGCCCAAAGAGCCTGAACGATGCCATCCAGCAAAGGGCGGTATTGCATCAAGGCGTCTATATTGACGGTCCGGGTCTGAGCTTGGAGCCGTCACTGAAACGGGAAAACCGAAAACGGTCCATTTCAAAGCCGGTGGGATTTCGAGCTGCAATTTTGGCGACGATCTCTCCAAAGCCAGGCCCAATACCAAATCCGTGACCGCTCATGCCCGTCACCAATATCACGCCATCAATGGCAGGCACGCGATCAACTATGGGCACAATATCCGGCATGGCATCGATCATGCCTGCCCAACTGTGGGTCAAGGTTGGTTTTCCCAATTGCGGGAAACGCGCCGCAAATGCCTGACGCAGCGTTTCATTTTTGCTCGTGTCAGGTTTGGGGTCCAGCACGCGCATACGTTCGAAAGGGCTGGTTTCGTCTTCGGCCCAGGTTCGGTTGGTTTTCCAATGATCAGGATAGTTTTGGGGCGCATTTGACCTGAATCTCGTGTCGCGCCAGTGCTTGGACGCGACAGGAAGCCATTTCAACACATGCCGGAGCACGCCCGGCCCGATATACAGATCATGCTGCGCACTGATTGAGATGTTGTAGCCGCCGTCGGCGCGTCGTCGGAAGGCCATTGTCTCATCCCCGGCATTACCGCCAAAAATTTCTGGCATTGGCGCCGTGGCGCTGACCGAAGAGCGCACGCTCAACTGCGGAATGGAGACACCATGGCGCTGCAATAACAGCGATGACCAGGTGCCTGCCGCCAGGACCGCCTGGCCGCATTTGATATTGCCCTTTTCTGTGACAACCGATTGCAAGTTGCCATTTGTCACTTCAAACGCGCGCACTGCACAGTTTTCGGTCACAGTCACACCTTTAGCCTGTGCCAACCCGCACAAGGCAGGAACTGCCTGCCATGGTTCTGCTCGCCCGTCGCTCGGGGTGTATGTTGCACCGATCCATTTATGCGCGCCCTCGCCCTGCTGAATATGCTCGGCAACCTGATCAGCTGTCAGTATGCGAGTGTCCAGCTGGTGCTGCTTTGCGATTTCGAGCCAACTTTCCCGTTTGTCCATTTGCGCCCGGGTACTGGCTAAATACATGATGCCGCCGCGCTTAAATGCTGTTTTGCCTGATGTTGCCGCATCGAGCTCCTCCCACAAGCGGCTTGCATGCATCATGATCGGCAATTCGTCGGCATCCCGGCCATGTTGGCGGATCCAGCCCCAATTGCGCGAGGATTGCTCGCAGGCAATGCGTCCCTTCTCCATCAGCGATACGGAAAATCCTGCATTTGCCAAGAATAATGCAGAAGATACACCGACGATGCCGCCGCCTATGACAACAATGTCGACTTCATCAGGCAGAGCGTCGTTGAAGCGAATGGGTGTGTCGAGGTTGATCGGGCCATGTTGGATGTGGCGCTGCATGCAATGATCCTCAACGACGCATCGTCAATCCCTACATATTTGGATAGACCGGTCCCTCGCCGCCCTGCGGTACAGTCCAGTTTATGTTTTGATTGGGGTCCTTGATGTCGCAGGTTTTGCAATGCACGCAGTTCTGCGCATTGATCTGGAACCGCACATCATCTGCACTGCTGTAATTGTGGGGTGCGGTGATCGTGTTGCCATCTGCATCAACCCATTCATAGACACCGGCTGGGCAGTACCGATAGGAAAGGCCAGCAAATTCAGCATATTCCGAAGATTTCTGCAGATCTTGATTCTGCAACTTCAAATGGATTGGCTGGTTCTCTTCATGATTGGTGTTGGACAGAAAGACAGATGACAGGCGGTCAAAGGAAAGCACACCATCGGGCTTTGGATAGGCAATGGGTTTGTGTTTGGACGCAGGCTCC
>JAHEJF010000411.1 GCA_024639025.1 Ahrensia sp.
CCCAGGGACGATACATCAGGCTGCACAAACGAAGCCATCGCATTCACCGACCTGCTAAGGGAATTCGAAGTACAGAACACAGTTGTGCTGGGCGTCTCAGCTGACACAATTGCTAAACACGTAAAGTTCAAAACCAAGCATGATCTAAAGGTCACATTGTTGTCCGATGAACAAAACGAACTGACCACTGCCTACGGGGTGTGGGTGGAAAAAAGCATGTATGGAAAAAAATACATGGGCATCGAACGCGCCACATACCTGATCGACAAAAATGCAAAAATCGCAAAGATCTGGCGCAAGGTGAAAGTGTCGGGCCACGCTGAAGCAGTTTTGGAAGAGGCAACTGCGCTCAAAAATCAATAGAAATTGGGCGCACTTTGGCCAATGCCGCAACGGAATATTAACCCTAATAAAGTGTAATCGACCCTATCGATCACGCGTATTCAGGGTTTTTGTAGTGGGAAAAGCGACAGCGTTCGGGCGGCGTAAAGAACCGCACACAGTCATCATCGCTCAAGGTCAAAGTATCAGACACTTTACCATCCGGCCATGGATGGCGGCCTTGGGGTTTGCTGTATTTTTTGCAGCCACCATGGGGTATCTGCTGAGCACAAGCTATCTGATCCTCCGCGATGACCTGCTCAGCACAGCTGTCGCGCGGCAAGCCAAACTTCAACACGCCTATGAAGACCGCATTGCATCTCTGCGCGGACAGGTCGATCGCATTACGTCGCATCGGTTGCTCGATCAGCAATTCATTGAGAGCAAAATCGCAGATCTTGCGAACCGGCAATCAGTACTCGCGCAACGATCCGACATGATGTCACCGGTTTTTGAGCGCGCAAAAACGCTCGGCGTTGCTCCAGATTCAGCGTCAGATATGCCGGTGCCACAAATTCGACCCGGTTCTCAGCAGCGTGCTGCTCTAGCTCCGGGAAATCTCGATCCAATCACAACCGGCTCGCTCTCTCAACCTGACTCGGGCAAGCAAGCTTTGCCACCGGTCATGAAACTGGCTGAAGTGCGCAACGATCTTTCGGACCTTGAACACGCGCAGATTCGCCAGGTTGCAGCTCTGACCGACGCAGTCTATTTGAAACGGACAAAGCTACTCAAAAATGCGAGGAAAGCCGGACTGCCCGTAAAAGTCGTCGAAGCCACCGGAACCGGCGGTCCTTTCATTCCATCAAACGCGACCAATTTGAGCAAACTGTTTGATGAGGAAGTTGCTTCATTTAACGAGGCAGTCGTGGCCCTGGATGACGCTAAGAAAGTTGTGCGCTCATTTCCAATTGTGCATCCAGCCCCCGGCAAGTCGATCTCCAGTAAATTTGGCAATCGAAAAGACCCGATTGTTGGAAGAACGGCTTTTCACGGCGGTTTGGACTTCCGCACGCCTACAGGCACACCCATCCGCGCAACCGCCTATGGCAAAGTTGTCAAGGCCGGACGTCAAGGTGGTTATGGAAAGCTGGTGGAAATCCAACACGCCAACGGTCTTTCCACGCGTTATGCTCATCTGAGCAGGATCTATGTCAAAGTCGGCCAAAAGGTGCCAGCTGGATACAAAATTGGCGCAGCTGGCAGCACAGGACGTTCAACCGGGCCACATCTTCACTATGAAGTGCGCACCAACGGAAAGCCGGTCAATCCGCTGAGCTACCTTCGGGCTGGCGCTCAATTGAGCAAACTTATCACCGACTAAGGCTGCAGGCGCAGTCTCTAAGCTGCCAGCGCAACGTCGATTATGCGAATTTGAGGCGTAACCCGACCGTTCCAGCGGTTGGCGCTAAGTGTCCCTGCAATGTGGATCAGCTGTTGCTTGCCCTGATTGAGAATCTTGCCTATTTCGGTTTCGAGTGCACGAAAAGCGATGCCATCAATTTGACTTCCATCTTGTGCCCGCAATGAGACTTTTAAATGCCCCTGGCCGACAGGCTTGCTGAAGACCACCAAATGATTGGGAAGCGCAAAAACAGGTTCCGGATTGCCTGCACCGTAAGGACCAGCCGTTTCCAATTGCTCAATCAACGCCAGATTGGCACCACCGGCAGATATTGCGCCGTCAATTTGTTGCTCTGCGGCTTGAACCAAGTTGTCGACTGAATCCGCCGCAACCTCATCAAAGTATGCCCGTAAGGCGCCGAGCTTGGACTTTTCAACCGTGATGCCAGCAGCCATAGCATGGCCTCCGCCCTTCAAAAGCAGCCCTTGTTCAAGCGCACCGCGGACGGTCTTGCCTAGGTCAAATCCCGCAATGGATCGGCCTGAACCGGTGCCCTCCCCGTTCGGCTTGAACGCGATGGCAAAGGCCGGGCGTTTTGTGGCGTCCTTAAGCCTGGACGCCAGAAGCCCAACAATGCCCGGATGCCAGTCTTCGCTGGCTGTCACCACAATGGCCGGCGGCGATGCCGATTGCAGTTCCCGTTCTGCTTCAGCCTTGGCTTCCTCGACCATTTGCACTTCGATCGCCTGCCGTTCCGCATTCAAACGGTCAAGTTCCTGCGCTATTTCAGCCGCCTTGGTGCTGTCGGTTTCGGTCAAAAGCCGCGCGCCCAGGGAAGCATCGCCGATCCTGCCACCAGCATTGATGCGAGGTCCGATCAGAAAGCCGAAATGAAACGGATTGATGGGCTCGCCAATCCTCGAAACAGTTGCCAATGCAGCCAATCCGGGGTTGGACTGATGACGGGCGGTCACTAGCCCTTTGGTCACAAATGCCCTGTTGAGGCCAGTCAGTGGCACCACATCGCAAACAGTGGCAAGTGCAACAAGGTCAAGCATGCGCATCAGATCGGGAAGATCTGAGTGCCCCTTCCCACGCAATTGTCTGGAAACCTCTACCAATGTCATGAACACAACGCCACAGGCGCAAAGATGGCCCAGGCCTGACAGATCGTCCTCGCGATTTGGATTTACAATCGCTACCACCTCAGGCAACT
>JAHEJF010000412.1 GCA_024639025.1 Ahrensia sp.
CTGACGACCCGTGGATAGTTTTCTGAGTACCTGCTCCGTGCTGACATGGCCACGTTGTGTTCGTTTGCCCATACGAATCCTCCATTGAGAGGATAATATTCCTATATTGGTGATTCTGACAACCACTTACTGAAGGGAATATGTTTATCCCTTTTTAACTTGAACGTTGGAAAATAAAGCATCTGTAAGAGATGATCCGTTGCATGATGCACCGTCGTACCTTGGCCCAGCCAAGATGTTCAGTTTCCAAGACAAGACCAAAAGATCCCTCTCAGCATTGACAAGTGCGCGCTAAAACCAAGCACTGTGCTGAATCAACCCATCAAAAGCAGTTATTTTGATTGGATCTTTGCAGGTCGGAAGAACTTAGGGTGCACGCTTGAACTATTCCATGCCGACCAACGAGAAGGCACGCCTCAGGGAACTTCGGAAACTGGAAATGGTTGGTCGCTCAGAGCCGACTGATATGGATTCGCTTGTCGATCTGGCGGCAGAGATGTTTGATTGCCCCTATTCTGTTGTCAGCTTTCTGGATGAAGACATACAATGGTTCAGAGCCCGTCACGGTCTTGAAATCAATTGTACAGAGCGCGAACATGCTTTTTGTAATCACACGATCCAAGCCAACGAAGTCTTTGTGGTCAACGATGCCTCTAAAGATCCTCGGTTCTCCAAAAATCCCTATGTTGTAGGCAAGCCGAAAATCAGGTTCTACGCTGGTTGCCCGATTTCAATTGATGGCGAACATGCGCTGGGTGCGTTTTGTGTTCTCGACAACAAGCCCCGCGAGTTCAGCGAGCGCGAGAAACTGCAACTGAGTCGCCTCACCCAAGTGGTCGAAGGATTGATCAGAGGTCTGGAGGACCATCGACTGGCCGAGAAGTCGGGCCAGGAAGCGCAGCAAAAGGAAGAGGAACTCAAGCGTCACTCGATTTTGCTGGAGAAGATCGCTGACGTTTCA
The DNA here is from genome assembly GCA_024639025.1 of Ahrensia sp. GTDB lineage: Bacteria > Pseudomonadota > Alphaproteobacteria > Rhizobiales > Rhizobiaceae > Ahrensia. Next base: position 962 of record JAHEJF010000412.1, read on the forward strand.
GGTGTCGGCGGTTGGGAACTGAAGATTGGCGACAAGCGGCCAACTTGGACCGAGCAAACACGCAAATTGCATGAAGTGCCTGACTCGTATCAACCCAATGTGCTTGATGCGATCAACTTCTACACGCCCGAAGTGCGTCCGCTGGTCACTGCCGCGGTGGAAACCGGGATCAAGCAAGGCAAGGGTTGGGATCTGGAACTACCTCTTGTTACGGCAAAAGGACGCAAGATCTGGACTCGTGCAATTGGCGAACCGATCATGGAGGGTGATGAGGTCACCGGTCTTGTCGGCACGTTCCAGGATATAAGCCAACAAAAGGCAGACGAGTTGCGGTTGCTCAAATCGGAACAACAGGCACGTGAACGATCAGATGAACTCAGGGTCATGCTCGCTAATATGAACCAGGGCATCAGCGTTTTTGACGCCGACTCCAATCTGGTGCTCTGGAACGACCGCTATGTAGAGATATTTGAGAAGGCACCAAACGAAATCTCACGAGGTATCTCGTTCAAAAGCATCTTGTTGGCCGAAGAAGCACGGGGCGAGTTCATGGGCAATGTAGATGAGGAAATCGCCGCCCTGCGCACCGAATTGCAAACGGGCAGGGTTGTGCGTCGCAAGTTTGAACTCAAGAGCGGAAGAATAATATCTTCAGGACATGCGCCGCTGCCAGGTGGTGGATGGGTCGGCACGCATGAAGACATCACCGCGCAAGAAAAAGCCGCCCGAAAAATCGAATATGCCGCCAATCACGATCCGCTGACCGGTCTTGCTAACCGGAGCAAGTTCAACAGATCCGTGGAAGAAGTCGTCAGGAAAATCAAGCAGGACGGCCTTCAAGCAACGCTTCTGCTGGTCGATCTTGATGGGTTCAAACTGGTCAATGACACCTATGGTCACAAAGTCGGTGACGAACTGCTCGTGGCTGTCAGCCAAAGATTGCGCGAAAGCGTTCGCCCCACGGACGTAGTGGCGCGCTTTGGTGGAGACGAGTTTGCAGTCATTCTTGTCTGCGAACACAATCAAGAGCTCAATGTGGAGCGCTCGGCTCGCCGCATTCTAACCAGCCTGGAAGCACCCTATGCCATCAACTCGAATGAGGTGCATGTCGGCGCCAGCATTGGCGCCAGCACGATTGGACAGGTCGAAAATCCGGTGGAGACGGCACTCGCCAATGCAGATTGCGCACTTTACAAAGCCAAGGAAGATGGCAAAAGGAATTTCCGCGCGTTTGACGACAAGATCGACCAAGAAATTGCCCAGAAAAGGATCCGCGAGCGGGCGCTGCGCGAAGTCACCAAGAACAAGCTTTTCAAGGTTTTCTATCAACCCATTCATGCCTCGCGCAATGGCGCACTGACAGGATTCGAAGCTCTTTTACGCTGGGACAGCAACGAGCATGAGCGGATGAGTCCGGATGAGTTTATTCCGATGGCCGAAGAATTCGGGTTGATTGGAGAGATCGGAGAATGGGTGGTTGAGCACAGTATTGCTGATGCCTCGCAATGGCCAAATCATGTTACACTCGGCCTGAATGTTTCGCCACGACAGCTGGGCACGGGCCGGTTTTATCGCCACATTTCCAGGACCTTGGCAAATTATGATTTTCCAGCCGAGCGCCTGGAACTCGAGATCACAGAAACCACTATCCTCAAGGACGAAGATGCCATTATCGACGAACTGTTCCGCTTGAAGGATCTCGGTTTGAAGATTGTGCTGGATGATTTTGGTACGGGCTACTCTTCACTGAGCCACCTGAACAGATACCCCATCGACAAGATCAAGATCGACCGATCTTTCATCGATGGATTTGAGGTGAGTGAACGACGCGCCAAATTCGTTCGGGCTATATCGGGCATGTCAATCGGACTGGGTCTCGAAGTCACCGCCGAAGGCGTGGAAACAGAAGAGCAATTCAACCTTCTAAGGCTGATGAGTTGCAAATATGTTCAAGGTTACTTTTTCGGACAGCCAATG
>JAHEJF010000024.1:0-5666 GCA_024639025.1 Ahrensia sp.
GCCATTTTGTGGCTGGTCTAACGGCTCATGCGCCGGAGATCACTTATTTTCTGGCGCCTTACATCAACTCATACAAACGCTTTGCGCCGGGCACATTTGCACCAACCAGTGCCAATTGGTCGATTGACAATCGGACAGCTGGTTTTCGCCTTTGCGGTGAGGGCACAAAGGCGGTTCGGATTGAATGCCGAATTGGCGGGTCCGACATCAATCCCTATCTCGCCATCGCCGCGTTGCTGGCCGCCGGTATCAAAGGGATTGATGACCAGCTCGCGCTTGATCCACCGAGCCAGGGGGATGTGTACAAAATGCAAAATGCCAAGCAGATTCCACTCGCCCTGCGTGAGGCTGCCGCAACATTGAAAGGCTCCAAAATGCTCCGAGAGGCATTTGGCGACGATGTTGTTGATCACTACCACCGCGCTGCGATGTGGGAGCAGGAGGAGTTTGACCGCGTTGTCACCGATTATGAAATCGCGCGCGGATTTGAAAGAGCCTGACATGAGCAAGATGCTGAGTTGCATTTCTCCGGTTGACGGATCGGTCTTCGCTGAACGACCGGTATTGTCTGGCGAAGAAGCCAGCCGGGCTGTGGAACGCGCAAGGTCAGCGCAGGCCGATTGGTCGAAAAGACCGCTTGCGGAACGGATAGAACTGGTGCTTGCAGGCGTTGCCGCCATCGGTGCCATGAATGACGAAATCGCTCCCGAACTGGCCTGGCAGATGGGCCGCCCAATTCGATACGGTGGCGAGTTTGGCGGATTCGAAGAACGCGCCAAGCACATGGCCGCGATTGCCGGCGATGCTTTGGCGGATATCGAAGTGGCGAATGATGCATCTTTTCGACGGTTCATCGCGCGCGAGGCGCATGGTGTGGTGCTCGTCGTCGCACCATGGAACTACCCCTATATGACGGCCATCAACACGGTCGCTCCAGCGCTGATTGCCGGCAATGCCGTTGTGTTGAAACATGCAACCCAGACCCTGCTTGTCGGGGAAAGAATGGTGCGTGCATTCAACGATGTCGGCGTGCCTGCCGATGTGTTTCAAAATATGTTTCTTGATCACGAAACAACCTCGAACCTGATTGCGCAACGCAGCTTCAACTTTATCAATTTTACCGGCTCGGTAGAGGGCGGCAAGGCCATGGAAATGGCTGCTGCCGGAACCTTCACAGGCTTGGGATTGGAGCTGGGCGGCAAGGATCCCGGCTATGTGATGGAGGACGCTGATCTGGATGCGGCCGTCGATACGCTGATCGATGGTGCCATGTTCAATTCAGGTCAGTGCTGTTGCGGCATTGAGCGGATTTATGTGACCGAAAGCCTATATGATGCCTTTGTCGAAAAGGCGGTGGCCATTGTACAGAACTACAAGCTTGGCAATCCGCTTGATCCCGATACGACGCTGGGACCCATGGCCCACAAAAGGTTCGCTGATGAAGTTCGCGCGCAGGTATCACAAGCGCTGGACCAGGGTGCCGTCGCGCATATTGAACCCTTCTCAGCGGATGATGGCGGTGCCTATTTGAGCCCGCAAATTCTGACAAATGTTAGCCACCAAATGCGGGTGATGCGCGAAGAGAGCTTTGGTCCCGTGGTCGGTATCATGAAGGTGAAGAGTGACGATGAAGCCATTACTTTGATGAATGACAGCGATTTTGGCCTGACGGCATCGCTTTGGACCGCGGATACCGAGCGCGCCATTGAGATTGGGCGCCAGATCGAAACCGGCACGGTTTTCATGAACCGCTGCGATTATCTGGATCCGGCGCTGTGCTGGACCGGCTGTAAAGACACGGGCAGGGGCGGCGGTCTATCAGAGATCGGCTACCACAATCTGACCCGTCCAAAATCCTACCATCTAAAGAAGGCCTGACAGTATGAATCTGACCGGTAACTGGTCGTACCCGACTGCCATGCGCTTTGGCGCAGGACGAATCAAAGAAATTGCAGAAGCGTGTGAATCTGCAGGCATATCCAAACCATTGCTGGTCACCGACAAGGGGCTTGCAGGCATGGATATCACGACCGACACACTGGATATTCTGGAGACTGCCGGGCTTGGTCGAGGCTTGTTCTCAGCAGTTGATCCAAACCCCACTGACAAAAATGCCGACGATGGAATCCGCGTTTATCGTGAAGGCGGCTATGATGGCGTTATCGCATTTGGTGGCGGCTCAGGACTTGATCTGGCAAAGGTCATCGCTTTCATGGCCGGGCAAACCCGGCCGTTGTGGGATTTTGAAGACATCGGTGATTGGTGGACTCGCGCCGATGCGGAAGCCATTGCCCCGGTCATCGCGGTGCCCACGACGGCAGGTACCGGATCAGAAGTGGGTCGGGCCAGCGTCATCACCAATTCCGAGACATCGGAGAAGAAGATTATCTTTCATCCCAAGATGTTGCCCGTCACGGTGATATGCGATCCGGTTCTGACCATCGGCATGCCAAAATTCATCACGGCGGGCACCGGGCTGGACGCGTTCGCCCATTGCGTTGAAGCTTTTAGCAGTCCGCACTATCACCCCATGAGCCAGGGCATAGCGCTGGAAGGGATGCGCCTGGTCAAAGAATATTTGCCCCGCGCTTATGCAGATGGAACAGACCTTGAAGCGCGGGCGCATATGATGTCTGCAGCCGCCATGGGCGCCACGGCTTTTCAAAAAGGACTTGGTGCCATTCACGCACTCAGCCATCCCATTGGTGCTGTGCACCATACGCATCACGGCACCACCAATGCTGTGTGCATGCCAGCGGTACTTGCATTCAATGCCGATGCGATCGCTCCCAGATTTGATCAAGCGGCTGCCTATCTTGGTATTGAGGGAGGGTTTGCGGGTTTCTGTGCCTATGTCGATCAACTCAATGCATCGATGTTGATCCCCAAGACCCTTACCGCATTGGGCGTGGAGGATCCGGACCTGGACAGTTTAACGGATGCAGCGCTGCGCGATCCAAGCACGGGCGGCAATCCAGTTGAAATGACGCGGTCCAACACCCGCGCCCTGTTTGAAGCCCTGCTTTAGAAGAGACCAGACTCTGTCAACCTTTGATGGAATCGCGGTACCCGGGTTTATCCAATATTTTCAATGCCCAGATCCGCGCCAGCGTTTCAGTTGAAGACTGAAACGCTCTAGTTACCCAGCTGGCTTGGTTCGGCCGACGCTTACTGACGCGCATTGCTGCAGCTAATGGCCGTCCATTGAGAAAGATCGACAGTTTTTGCTCTCGGTCACACCTGTGTCACGGGCAAAGGGTGGCGGGCCTTGAAGCGGTCAAATTCGGAACTTGAGGGCGCCTTGCCGGTAAAGACTTCCATATAGTCGGGCATTCGGGATATGCGCTCGTCCCAGTCTTCAGTGACTTGCATGGAGATATAGCCGATCTGTGTGTAGATGACCGTCATTGAGCGTGCTTTTGCCTGGGCATCGGAGTACCCGAAGCGTTTAAACATTGCCGCAATTGCAGTGCTGCGCGCTTCGTCGGCCCTGTCGAGCCGGTTTTGCAAATCTGCATCGTTGCGCGCCCAATTGCGGATGGCGAGATCAAAGCGGGAATCAAACAGATCCGGATCCAGCCAACAATCAAACAGGTTAAACATTGCCTCGGTGATTGTCTCGGCGTAGGCCTGCGTTTGACGCACCAAATTACCGGTGTTCTTTTCCTCCCATCGCTGGATAACCGCCTCCAGCAGGGCATCGCGATCTGCAAAATGCCAATAAAAACCCGTGCGTGTAAGACCCAGAGTCTTTGCCAGCGGCATGACCTTAACCGCTTCGACGCCGCTTTCGACAAGCGCTTTGTATGCCGCATCGAGCCAGAGATTCTCTGATCCACGCTGACGGCTGGTGTTCTCGATATTCATGCCATGCAAATAATCTGACTTGACACATATGTCAATTTTGTTGACGGTTGTGTCGATTATTGTCGGGAGGCACAGATGACCGATGTGATTTCAACCGGGCGGAGGACCCGAAGGCGTGGCGAACGCGCCAAGCGATCTTCTGCGCCTGGCCAAAATCCGCATCTTGAGGTGCCTTATATTGTGCGCGGCATACCCAGCTACGATCTGCTGGATGAGGAAAGCCTGCAAAAGATCGAATCCACCGCTGAGCGGATTATCGCTGAGATCGGCATTGAGATCAGGGATGATGTCGAAAGCGTCGAGCTGTATCGAAAAGCAGGCGCAAAGATTGAAGAAGTGGATGGCACGCGCTGGAACATCAAATGCGAGCCAGGAATGGTGCGCGACCTGCTCAAAACAGCACCCGGGCAATTCACCCAGCACGCGCGCAATCCCAGGAACTCTGTTGAAATTGGTGGCAACAATGTCGTGCTTGCGCCCGCCTATGGGTCGCCTTTTGTGATGGATCTGGATCAGGGCCGACGTTACGGCACAATCGAAGATTTCCGTAATTTTATCAAGCTGGCACAGTCCTCCCCGTGGCTGCACCATTCGGGCGGTACTATCTGCGAGCCAACAGACATAGCCGTAAACAAGCGGCATCTGGACATGCTCTACAGTCACATCAAATATTCCGATCGTGCTTTTTTGGGATCGATTACAGCGCCGGAGCGTGTGCTTGATTCCATCGAGATGGCGCGTTTGGTATTTGGCGCTGAATTTGTTGACCAAAACTGCGTGATCATGGGCAATTTCAACACGACGTCACCGCTGGTTCTGGACGGCGTGACGACTGCCGGTATTCGCCATTATGCGGCAGCCAATCAGGGATCGATTCATCTGCCGTTTCTGCTGGGCGGTGCTGTCTCGCCTCTCACCATGGCCGGTTCTGTTGCGCACGGGCTTGCTGAAAGCATGTTCTCCTGTGCGCTGACACAGCTTGTGCGTCCCGGTGCGCCAGCGATATTGGCTGCATTCCTGAGTTCGATGTCGCTGCGTTCGGGATCGCCGACATTTGGAACTGCGGAGCCGGCACTGGGTTCGCTCGTAATGGGGCAATTGGCGCGACGCCTTAACTTGCCATTGCGCTGTGCGGGCAGTTTCACCACTTCCAAATTGCCCGACGGACAGGCCATGCAGCAATCCATGATGTCCATGCTGTCTGCGGTGCAAGGGGGCGCGCACTATATTCTGCACTCAGCAGGCTTTCTCGATGGGTTGCTTTCCATGTCCTATGAAAAATTTGTCATGGACACCGATGTGTGCGGTGCCATGCATGCCTATTTGGCTGGTGTGAAAGTTGATGACGATACGCTCGCATTTGAAGCGCTGGCCGAGCAGGGAGCAGGCGAGCATTTGTTTTCGACACAACACACAATGCGCCACTACAAAACCGCCTACTACGACAGCGCGCTGGACGATAATCAACCCTGGGAGACGTGGAACGAACAAGGGGAAGTCGACATGGCTCACCGCGCCAATGCGCGATGGAAGCAAACGCTCGCGGATTATGAACCGCCGGCTTTGGATGAGAGCATTGATGAAGCGCTGCTGGCATTCATTGCGCAGAAAAAATCATCCATGAAAGATGCCTGGTACTGAGGTGAATTGATGTCCAAAGATCCATTGCTACAGCCCTTCCAGTTAAAGCATCTAACGCTGAAAAACCGGATCATGACCACGGCGCATGAGCCGGCATATGCCGAAGATGGCATGCCGAAGGAACGCTATGCTGCCTATCATGAAGAACGGGCAAAGGC
>JAHEJF010000024.1:5766-10931 GCA_024639025.1 Ahrensia sp.
GATTTTCTCAATGTCATTCGCGGGCGGATCCATACCGATCCCGCGCTCACTGACGTGATACCGGTTCAGGGCATGAAGAACGCCCCGCATCTGGATTTCGCCGGCGAAGTAAGAAGGGCGACGGGTCTGCCCACTTTTCATGCAGCAAAGATTCCCGATGTTGCAACGGCACGCCATGCCATTGCATCGGGTCTGCTGGACATGGTCGGCATGACACGTGCGCATATGGCAGATCCTCACATAGTGCGGAAGATAGTCGAAGGGCGCGAAGAAGACATCCGTCCCTGTGTGGGTGCCACTTATTGCCTGGACAGGATTTACCAGGCCGGTGAGGCACTTTGCATGCACAATGCCGCGACAGGACGCGAATTGTCGATGCCGCATGTTGCGCAGAGGTCGGATGTGGAAAAGAAGATTGTTGTTGTGGGCGCAGGTCCCGGCGGGCTTGAAGCGGCCCGGATTGCAGCAGAGCGCGGTCACAATGTTACGGTTCTTGAAGCGCAACCCCACGCTGGCGGACAAATACGGCTCACGGCCCTGAATCCGCGACGCCGCGAAATGATGTCGATCATCAACTGGCGCGTTGAGCAGTGCGAAAAACTTGGTGTCAATTTTCAGTTCAATGTCTGGGCGGAAGCCGAGGATGTCACTGCGCTTGCCCCGGAAGTGGTCATTGTCGCAACCGGCGGTTTGCCCAATACCGAATTGTTTGAATCCGGCAGAGAGGCAGACAATGTGGTGACCGCCTGGGACATTGTATCGGGCGATGTGAAACCTGCCGATCATGTGCTGATTTACGATGAAGCGGGCGATCATCCAGCCCTGCAGGCAGCAGAAGTTGTGGCGCTTGCGGGTTCAAAAGTCGAAGTCATGACACCGGACCGTGTTTTTGCACCGGACATCATGGCAATGAACCTAGTGCCCTATATGCGTGTCTTGCAGGACAAGAATGTTATCTTCACCGTGACGCGACGGCTGTTGGATGTGAAGGCAGAAGGCAATAAACTGGCAGCAAAAATAGGCACCGATTACAGTGCGCACACCCATATTGCCCATTATGACCAGGTGGTGGTCAATTACGGCACGCTGCCGCTCGACGACTTGTACTTTTCGCTCAAGTCACATTCCACCAATTTGGGCGCGGTGGATCATGATGCGCTCATTGAAGGCCGCCCGCAGACCTTGCTGCGCAACAAGGAAGGCGCCTTTCAGCTGTTTCGGATTGGTGATGCAGTCAGCGCCCGCAATACACATGCTGCGATTTACGATGCACTGCGGTTGGTCAAGGATATTTGATCACTTGAGTTCTCCTGGCGCCAGATCGCCAATAGAGCTCTCCAGACCATCGGCCTTGTCGGTCCGTTTGGTCTTTGCGGTGGCAGGCAGCGGTGTATCAAAGAAATAGTCCGGATCTTCCTGCTGCTTCTCCCAGGTTTCCAGCATCTCCTTCCATGCTTCGCGCAACGAGCGCGGTTCGGGCATGTCATGCGCGATCTCGTGATGCAGTTTCTTGAGATTGTAGCAAGGCACGCCGGCAAACATGTGGTGCTCGGTGTGCCAGTTCATGTTCCAATACAGAAATTCTGCGATCGGATTGAGCTTGATTGAGCGCACCGACTTCCGAAAGTCGGTGGTGTTTTCCATCAGCCCACAATGCTGGGGCAGGGCGACAAAGTAGCTGAGCCAATTGCCGATGAAAGCTGACAGCGAGAAAATAAATGGCAGGACCCAAAGGCCTGTCACAAGAGCGATAATCAAAATCGAGCCGTGAAATGCCAGAAGGGCGCGTGACCACCAGACCGACTTTCTGAACTGCGCCGGCTGATCCTTGTGCAACGCTTCGAGCCATTCATTGCTGGGAATTTCGGTCGGGCCGATCTTGCCAAATGCAGAAAGGATGGTGACCCAAATCGTGGATATCATCCCGCCCTTGCCAAAAGTCCGCCCCGGTTGGGTGAAGACATTGATCGTAAAGAGTTGCAATAGAAAGGTTTTTCCAACCGAGGGATGGAGCGGAAGCAGGTTTTCGCGATCGCCCTCTGGATGCAATGTGTACCGGTGGTGATAGGTGTGGCTGCTGGCATAATCGAAGGGATCCCACCAGCTTATCAGGCTGAACAGATACAGGAAAAAACTGTTCAGCCATTTGGTTTTGAAAACCGACGCATGGCCGAGTTCATGCGGGGCTGTGCCCGAGAAGAAGCTGCTGATTGTGCCGTGGATAAAAAGGGCGACCAGAAATGCAAGCCAGTTCTCCTGCTGCCAGAACACAAAGACAAGCGTGCCTGTCAGCGCGAATAGCGCCAAATGTCCTCCGGCCTGAAACCAGCCTTTCGCATCACTGCGCTTTGACAGTTCGCGCAGTTTCTTCGGGTCGAACTTGGTGCGGTACCAGTTGACTTGCAGTGAATCTCGCACTTCTGAAAGCGGTTGGTAATCCATGCAGGAATTTTACCGAAGCACTTTGGAGAATTCAACTTTCCCAAACGAGACATTACCTCGGCATGCAGCCGGAACGCTCATTCCAATCGGGCCGGAAAGCCGGGCGCGCGCAGATCGGTGTCCAATGCGTCTTCCAGCAGCTTGGCAATCATGGTTGACTGTGCGCCACCGCCATAGGCAGAACGGCCCTGTTCGAAGACTTCCTTGACCTTGCTGGCCACATCAAGCGGCACCGCGAATTCCTTTCCAAAATCCATCGCGAAACCGAGGTCTTTCAGAGCAAGGTCCATGGTGAAAGCGATATCATAGCTGCCGTTGAGAATAAGTTGACCTTCGGTCTCATGCACGAAGCTGGTACCTGAGCTGGCCTTGATGGCTTCCCACGCCTGGGCCAGATCAAGACCGCCTCTTTTTGCCAGCATCAACGCCTCGGCGTCTGCTGCCAGATGAATGAAGGCAAGCATGTTGGTGATCACCTTGATCAAGGATGCTGATCCCAGCGGGCCCATGTGAAAAATCTTGTTGCCCATGGCTTCAAGTGCAGGACGATGGGTTTTGAACAAACGCTCGTCTCCGCCTGCGAGCATTGTAATTTTTCCCTGTGCGGCCAAATGAACCCCGCCTGTAACCGGCAACTCCATTGTTTCGATACCGGCATCTTTCGCAACAGCGGCAAGGCGCAAAATTTCCTCCTTGCCGAGCGTCGACATTTCTATCCAGGTCGCCCCCTGTTGCATGTGCGGCAAAATCTCGGACAGAACCTGTTCGGATATTGCGGGCGAGGGCAGACAGGTGATCACTGCGTCGACATTTCTGGCTGCATCAGCATTGGTTTCGGCCCAGCGAGCACCGGCACTTTCAAGAAATTTTGCAGCGCTGCGATCCAAATCATGCACCCAAACCCCAAACCCGGCCTTGAGCAGATTGTTGGCCAGATGACCACCCAGATTTCCCAGTCCGATGAAGCCGTAATTCATGATCTTGCTCACTTGTGATTGATGATGGCGACGTCACATGACAATCGGGTTGGTATCGAGGTTCAGATGTAAAGCTGAGTCCGAATAAGGGTTTGCAGCGATAAACTCATCGTTTAGTTCAAATCCCAAACCCGGTTCCGTTGGGGGTATGACATAGCCATCTTTCCAGGTGATCGGCGCGGTCAGGCACTGCATCATCGGCCCGTCAAAACGGCCAATGGATTCCAGGATCAGGAAATTGGGCGAACAAACCGCAATCTGAATACTGGCGGCGGCAACTACCGGTCCGCAGTACAAATGTGGAGCGATCTGGGCTGACCTGGTTTCGGCCATGGCGGCGATTTTCTTGGCTTCCAGCAGTCCACCGACGCGTCCCAAATTCATCTGTAGTATCGAAGCACTGCCCGCCTCCAGAACGCGGGCAAATTCGTGCTTGGTGCACAGTCGTTCGCCTGTGGCAATCGGGATCGATGTGCTGCGCGCGACTTCGGCCATGTCGGCCGGGTTTTCAGGCGGCACCGGTTCTTCGAACCAAAGCGGATCGTACTGCTCCAACCGGCGTGCCATGCGCTTGGCGCCTGATACGGTAAATTGGCCGTGGGTGCCAAATAACAGGTCCGCGCGATTGCCCACCGCTTGCCTGATGCGCTTACAAAATGCCTCGCTCAGATCGAGATCAGCAAGCCGGGGTTGATGGCCATCATAGATCGTGTAGGGGCCTGCCGGGTCAAATTTGACAGCGGTGAAGCCCTGCTCAACCGCGATAATTGCAGCCTGTGCCGCCATATCGGGATCGTTATAAACATTGGGTTGATTTGGGTCGGGATAAACATCACCGGTTGCGGGATAAAGATAAGTATAACTGCGCAGTTTTTCGTGAACCTTGCCGCCCAGCAATTGGTAGCAGGGCTGTCCAGCCGATTTGCCGATTATATCCCAGCAGGCCATTTCCAGACCGCTCAATACGCCCATGACCGTCACGTCGGGGCGCATTGTGTAGCCTGCGCCATATGTCTTGCGCCAGAGATACTCGATGCGATGCGGGTCTTCGCGCAGGAACTGCCGCTCAAACACGTCTCTGGCCATGGAAGCGCAGAGATCCGGGCTGAATGTCGCGCTGTAAATCTCGCCGATTCCGGTGATGCCGCATTTGGTCGTCAGGCGAACAAAAATGAAGTAGCGCCCGCCATGGCGAGGCGGCGGATTGCCGACCACGAAGGTCTCAATCTTATCAAGTATCATCGCCCACTCCTGCCGCTCGTTGGAACGATAGTGTTGGCACAATGGTTCGAGTTTTCAAGCGATCATTTCAAGCGGATGGCGGGTTTTCAGGCACGCAATTTTTCTGCGATCACATCTGCGGCGTCATTGGCACCTTTTAGTATAAAGCTGTGTTCAGACGCGATATAGAACATCGACACGCCAAGCGCGTGCAGCTCTTCACAGGTTTTGCCATTGGGGGCGAAGGTCATCAGCGTGACGCCATTTGCCTTTGCCGCTTTGCCGACCCTGGCCAGGGCTTGACGCACGACAGGCGCGTTGATGTCAGTCACACCGTAACACACAGCGAGATCGGCGGGTCCGAGAAATATACCATCGAGCCCGTCCAGCGCTGCGATCTCTTCTACAGCTTCAACCCCTTCCGGCTCTTCGATCTGTATGATGGCGACTGTTTCCTTTTGGCTTTGCGCCAACACATCTTGCATGGGCCGTGTTGCAAATCCGGCCCAACGCGTTGAGCCCGCA
>JAHEJF010000025.1 GCA_024639025.1 Ahrensia sp.
CTCCGCTGGTGCGCTTGTTTCTGCGCCGGCAATTGTGTTCAATATTATGTAGAGAATTTGTGCGCTGAGGTGAAGGGAAATATGCGATTATGTCAACGAAAGTCTCAGCGCAGGGCAATTAGCAGCGCTTATTGGAGAGTATGACAATGCGGGTCTTTTTTACAGGCGGATCGGGCAAGGCCGGCAAGCACGTTATTCCCTACTTGCTGGAACAGGGCCATCAGATTGTCAATATTGATTTGAATCCGTTGGACTATCCCGGTGTCGATAATCTGATTGCCGACATCACTGATAGTGGCCAGATGTTTGGTGCAATGACTTCCTATGCCAATTTTTCGGAATTGGAGCCCGGCACAGGCGTGCCCGGCTTTGATGCGGTTGTGCACTTTGCAGCTGTCCCGCGCATATTGATCAATCCTGACAATGAGACCTATCGCATCAATGTGATGGGCACATACAATGTGATTGAAGCAGCCATCAAATTGGGTATTCGCAAGATCATTTTCGCATCTTCCGAAACCACATACGGGATTTGCTTTGCCGACGGTGAACGCAAACCAGACTATATTCCGCTCGATGAAGAACATCCGGTCATACCTGAAGATTCTTACGCAATGTCAAAAGTCGCCAATGAAGTGACAGCCCGCAGTTTTCAACGTCGATCGGGCGCGGACATATACGGATTGCGCATCAACAATGTGATCGAATCGCATGAATATGAGCAGGATTTTCCGGCCTATATTGCAAACCCGGACATGCGGCGTCGTAATTTTTTCGCCTATATCGATGCGCGTGATCTTGGCCAGATTGTAGACAAATGCCTGCAGACCAATGGACTTGGTTACCAGATTTTCAATGCCTCCAATGACGACCATTCTGTTGCGCTCACGACGCAGGAGATCATTGATCGCTATTATCAGGATGTGCCCCAAAACCGATCAATGGGCACGCATGAGACATTCTACTCAAATGAAAAGGCCAGGAATTTGCTGGGCTTCAAACAACAACATTACTGGCGCAAATATCTAAGCGAAAAGTAAGCCGGCGGGCTCACTTTCCAAGAACAATGCCTTCACGCCTGTGATCAGCGCCGCCTTCAAGGCCGCCTGCATTGATAACGATGCCGTGCAGCCCTGATGTCAAATCGCGCAGATTGACCTCATAGCCCATGGCCTCAAGCGGCACTGAAAGCATTTCAGCATCGGTCCCTTTTTCCAAATCAAAGGTGCCAAAGCGATTGACCAAATGCGGACTGGAGATGGCCTTTTGAATATCCATGCCCCAATCAATATGGGCAATGATCGTCTTGGTCACATAGCCGATAATGCGGCTGCCGCCAGGTGAGCCAATGATCAAGACGGGTTTGCCATCCTGCATTACGATGGTTGGCGACATCGATGATCGTGGCCGTTTACCCGGCTCGACCCGGTTGGCAATCGGCTTGCCATCGCGTTGATCGCGGAACGAGAAGTCGGTCAACTCGTTGTTGAGCAGGAACCCATTGGTCATCAGGCGTGAACCAAATCCGTTTTCGATGGTTGATGTGATCGAAACGGCGTTGCCATCGCGATCAATAATGGAAAAATGCGTGGTTGAGGGCAATTCGAGCGATTCGTCATCAGCCCAGAAGCGTGTCTCATCCCATTCCGGTTCACCGGGGGCGACCTCCTCAAGCGCTTTTGTTCCCTTCAGCAGCATGGAACGTGCTTTCACATAATCGGTCTTAAGCAACCCGCGCGCGGGCACTTTTACAAAGTCCGAGTCTGCCATGTAGCGACCGCGATCGGCAAAGGCGAGGCGTGATGCGTCGCCGATCAATCGCCAGCTTTCGGGATTTGACGCACCCAGTGCGCCAAGATCGTAAGGCTCAAGCAGGCCAAGGATCTGCGCAACAGTGAGTGCGCCGGAAGACGGCGGTCCCATACCGCAGACCTGATAAATCCTGTAGGGGCCACAAACTGCATCCCGCTCTATGACTTTATAATTGGCCAGATCTTCGAGTGCCATAACGCCCGGATTGCTCTCGAACCCGGTAATGGTTTCAACGATGTCGCTTGCCAGATCTCCGGAATAGAAAACTGAAGCACCTTCTTCTGCCATGGCTTGAAGAACATCCGCATAGTCCGGATTGCGCAATATCGTACCAACCTGAACCGGCTCCCCACCAGGCAGGAAATAGTCCTTGGTGACAGGATGCTTGGAAAGGCGTTCGGCACCAGATGTCACCAGACCGGACAATCGCTCGGAAACCGTGAACCCCGCACGTGCGCGCTCGATTGCCGGTTGCAGCAAGTCCGGCCAGGCCGTCTTGCCCCAGCGCTTGTGCATTTCCTCCATCAGCGCCGGCGTGCCCGGCACACCAACCGACCGCCCGCCAATAACAGCATCGAAGAATTTGAGCGGCTCGCCTTGAGCATCGAGAAACAGTTTGGACGTTGCGGCAGTCGGCGCTGTTTCACGCCCATCAAGCGTTGTTACTGTGCCGGTGCCTGCATCAAAATAAACCAGAAATGCGCCCCCACCCAGGCCTGAGCTTTGCGGTTCGACCAGGCCCAACATTGCTTGCGCTGCGATTGCAGCGTCAATGGCATTACCGCCATTTTCTAGCACATTGGCTGCGGCCGTGGCTGCGACCGGATTGGCAACGGCAACCATCCAGTCCTTGGAATAAACCGGATTGCGGTCTTGCTTAGCCGCAAGCGCAATGGCTGCTTCTGGCGCGACTTCGTCGGCCGATTGCAATGCACTGGCGCCCCATGCAATTGGCAATAGGCTCAGCGCTAAGATGAATTTCTTGATCGTGTGGCTCATGGTCGCCTCCCAGTTTCAGCGGGCGCCCGTCAGAGCAGTGCATGGTGCGACGCCGGCTGGTTAGAGAAATACTCTGCCAACATCTAATGCCGATTTTTGGCGAGTGGCAACCACGAAGCTTGATGCGGAATTTGACCGGCATCAATGCCCGGCAAAGCCATGACAGTTAAGCTTACTAAAAAGGGAGGTAATCATGGAGACCAACCAGCTACCCCATTATGATATGAGTGAAAACACGACGGACTGCTGCGCGCGTTTCAATCCCGGCGGTTGGGATAATCGCAGGCTTCACTTCAAGGATAAGCGCTTTGTGCGCGCCCATTCGCTTAGTGCGATGCATATCCCGATCAACATGGGCAGCATCTTCACCCGCGTACAAAAGCATATTGATGAAGCCGATGCATTTGATGACGATGATTTCATTGTCATGTCAAAGGACCTTTCACCTTGGACAGAGGAACATCTGTTTGCTGTAACCAAGGACGTGCCCAATGAGGAGATGGTCTCGGTCAGCGGTGATTTTATCACCAAGGTCTTTGAGGGGCCATACAGGGAGTCCAAGAACTGGTATGTCGAGATGAAGAAACTGGTGGAAGCAGAGGGCTCCGACCAGGACGATATCTACTTTTTCTATACGACCTGTCCGAAATGCGCCAAGGCTTATGGCCAAAACTTCGTGGTCGGGGTCGCCAGGATCTGATCAGGCATCGAGATTGGCGACCGACAGGGCGTTTTCTTGAATGAACAGACGTCGCGGTTCCACTTCGTCGCCCATCAGTCGACTGAACAGATCATCGGCATCGATCGCGTTGTTCACACGAACCTGCAGCAGTGAACGTGCCTCGGGATCAAGTGTTGTCTCCCAAAGCTGCTCGGCATCCATTTCGCCAAGCCCCTTGTAACGTTGCAAAGCCAATCCCTTGCGCGCTGTTTCAAACAGCAAGTCGATGAACATCGTTGGACCCGTCAGTGGATCGCCCTTGTCCTTTCTGCGCAACACCGGCACTTCGTCAAACACTTCGATCAAGGCAGGCGCCAGCTTATTGAGGGCACGGGCATCAGCCGAATTGATCAACGCCGCGTCAAGAATTTGCACTTCCTTCACGCCGCGCACGGTGCGCTCGAAAGTGAAACCACCATCGCCTTCATTGGACGTGTTGAGACGACCGGACCAGCCACGTTCGGTTTCCTCTGAAATCATATCCAGTCGCTCGGCAGTCTTCTTGGCAACCGCGTCGGCGCCGGCAAGATCGTCAAGCACGGAAGCATCAAGCGCGCCGCCAATGACTGCTTGCTCAACCACTGAATGGCTGTAACGGGAATGCAGTCCTGACAAAAGTGAGCGCATTGACAGGGCAACATCAATGACCGCCTTGATGTCCTGCCCGGAGCGGACTTCGCCGTTTTTCAACTCGAGCGTCGCTTCCTCAAGGCCAACATCGATCAAATAATCCTCAAGCGCCTTTTCGTCCTTCAGGTATTGAGACGACCGATTGCGCGTGACCTTGTAGAGTGGTGGCTGAGCGATATACAAATGCCCGCGTTCGATCAGTTCAGGCATCTGGCGGAAGAAGAATGTGAGCAACAATGTCCTGATATGCGCGCCATCAACATCGGCATCAGTCATGATGATGATCTTGTGGTAACGCAGCTTGTCAGCCTCGAACTCATCCTTGCCAATGCCCGTACCAAGTGCGGTAATAAGCGTGCCAACCTGATCAGATCCGAGCATCCGGTCAAACCGCGCGCGTTCAACATTAAGAATTTTTCCCCGCAGCGGCAGGATGGCCTGGTTTTTGCGACTACGACCGGACTTGGCTGATCCGCCAGCGGAATCACCCTCGACAATAAATATCTCCGACAATGCCGGATCCTTCTCCTGGCAGTCAGCAAGTTTGCCCGGCAGTGATGTGATATCGAGCGCACCCTTGCGACGGGTCAGCTCGCGCGCCTTTCGCGCGGCTTCGCGTGCAGCCGCGGCTTCGACCACTTTCGTCACCAAAATCTTGGCTTCGGCAGGGTGTTCTTCCAGCCATTCGGACAAGGTTTCATTGACCAGGCTTTCGACCACCGGCCGTACTTCGGATGAAACCAGCTTGTCTTTGGTTTGCGAGGAGAATTTCGGATCGGGGACCTTTACGGACAAAACGCTGGTCAGACCTTCGCGGCAGTCGTCGCCGGTCAGGTTGACCTTTTCTTTTTTCAAGATGCCGGAGCGATCGGCGTAGCCCGTTACCTGGCGCGTGAGCGCGCCGCGGAAGCCGGCCATGTGCGTTCCGCCGTCGCGTTGCGGAATATTATTGGTGAAGCAAAGGACATTCTCATTGTAGCTGTCGTTCCACCACAGCGCGACTTCAACGGTAATCCCGTCCTTTTCGCCGATGATGTAAACCGGTTCATCAATCAGCGGCTTCTTGGTTCTGTCGATATAGCGCACGAATTCTTTCAAGCCGCCTTCGTAGACAAGTTCGACTTCCTTGATATCGGCATGTCTTTTGTCGGCTAATAAAATCCGCACACCCGAATTCAAAAATGCAAGCTCCCGCAAACGGTGTTCCAGCGTGTCAAACTTGAAATCAATGTTTGAGAAAGTTTGTTCGGAGGGCGTGAAGGTTACTTCGGTGCCCGTATAGTCACCAGCATCGCCCACAACCGACAGTGGACCGTCTGCGACACCATGAGTAAAGCTCATCTCGTGGAATTTGCCTGCACGACCGATGCGCAGTTTCAGCGATACAGACAGGGCGTTGACCACGGATACACCCACGCCATGCAGGCCACCGGAGACCTTGTATGAGTTCTGATCAAACTTACCGCCAGCGTGGAGTTGCGTCATAATCACTTCAGCGGCAGAAATGCCCTCTTCGGCATGAATATCAACCGGAATGCCGCGTCCATTATCGGTGACAGTTACCGATTCATCCGCATTGAGGGTGACTGTAATGAGATCGGCGTGGCCTGCCAGAGATTCGTCAATCGCGTTATCAACCACTTCATAAACCATATGATGCAGGCCGGAACCATCATCGGTATCGCCGATATACATGCCCGGGCGTTTGCGAACGGCATCCAAGCCTTTGAGAACCTTGATGGAATCGGCTCCGTATTCGGCTCCGTTTTCCATTTCGGTGTTTTCCGGTGCTTCGCTCATATGGACAATCTTTCTGCGCGGCACATGCCGCTTTTCCCGAATTTATCAAGCGCGATTCATGCCGTGCGAATCACGCCCCCCAATTGAATAAATATATAGGCTTTTTAGGCTGAGAATCCAAATTTTCGGGTACGTAAAACGGGGCTGTAAACATAGAAAATGCGCAGGATCCGGCCGCGTTTCGCAAGGCATCGAAAATTATCAGTTCCACGATATAAAACCAGCACGGATTTCCAGCTCGTTCGGAGCCTATACGGAGGGCTCCCATAACTCGATGGGATTGCCTTCGGGATCATGAATGCGGGCAAATCTTCCCACTTCAGGCGCATCCCATTCTGCGCGGGTTTCAACCTCAATGTCGGCAGCCTTGAGCTGTGCAATCATCGCATCAAGATCATTGACCCGGAAATTGAGCATGGTCTGTTTGTCTGCAGCGAAATATTCCGTGTTGGCAGCGAACGGTGAAAACACCGTGTATCCGGCCTCTTGTTGCCAAACTGGTTCACCGCCCACACCCAAGTGCTCCATATACCAGGCACTGAGTTTTCCGGGATCCTGAGCCCGAAAGAACAAGCCGCCAATACCGGTCACTTTTTCCATTGTTTGAACTCCCGACTGCGCAAAAACCAGAATTTCTACAGAATGCGCCACATCAAGGCTTTGCACCAATCAAATTCTAAGTTATTCCCTTTACGTAAACGTAATGAAATGGAGATGCGCTTTAGAGCGTTTCAGTCTTCAACTGAAACGTTGGCACGGATTTGGACATTGAAATCATTGGATAAATCCGGGTACCGCGATTCCATCAAAGGCTGACAGCGTCTGAGCGGCCTCTCGAAGAAAGGGAAACACCATGAATTTGTGGTGGCGCACTTTGCTGACATTCATATGGGCGCATTTCCGCCCGAGGGCCGACGTTATGGACCAGACCAGAGTTACTCTGCACGTCATGCCCACCGATATGGATATCGCGATGCACATGAACAACGGGCGATATCTGACCTTGGCGGACCTTGGACGGTGGGACATGATGGTGCGCATCAGTTTCCTGAAAACCATGCGGGCCAAGGGTTGGCATCCGGTTGTTGGCGCGTCGAAAGTTTGGCACCGTGGCTCATTGCAGCCATTTCAAAAGTTTGAGCTGACGACCAAACTATTGTTTTGGGACGATAAATGGACCTATTTCGAGCATCGCTATGAAGGCGTCGGCAAAAATGAAGGCACGCTCTACTGCCGGGTGGTCATAAAATCACTGTTCCTGTGCGGACGCGAAAAGGTGCCGGTCAGCGATTTGATCGAGGCTTTTGGCCATGTCGGTCCGTCACCGGAACCGGACGAAGATGTGATCCGTTCGCTCGCCTGATACAAATTTCTAAATTGGCATCGGCCACTGGTGATAGATCTCGGCAATTTCGTTGAGAATCTCGTCGTTCAGCAAAAGTTCCTTTGCACCGATATTCTCTTTCAGTTGCGCCATTGATGTCGCGCCGATGATCGCGGAGGTCATGAAGGCGCGCTGCAGGCAATAGGCGATGGCCATCTGCCCAGGGACCAAGCCGTGCCGGGACGCAACAGCAAGATAGGCATCGAGCGCTGGCTTGGAGTAAGCTGTGTAACGTCCGTTCATCTCCGGATTGAGCGTCATGCGGCTACCTTCAGGAACCGTGCCGTCAGCATATTTGCCAGTCAAGATGCCGGCTGCGAGCGGAGAAAAGGCCAGAAGGCCGATATCTTCGCGCAGTGCAACCTCGCCCAAATCCAAATCGAACAAGCGGTTGAGCAGCGAATATTCATTTTGAATGCTGACGGGTCGCGGAAGCCCGGATGCTTCGGCGATCTTTACATATTGCGCCAAGCCCCATGCGGTTTCGTTGGACAGTCCGAGATGCCGAATCTTTCCCTCCTTGATCAAATCGGCAAGCGACTCTGCGATCATATGAATATCGTCTCGCGCCTTCTGGCTGTCCTCGCGTTCGGGGGCGTAATTCCATTGGTTGCGAAAGTGATAATGCGCACGGTTTGGCCAATGGACCTGGTAGAGATCGATGTAGTCGGTCTGCAGTCTCTTGAGCGAGTTCTCGCAGGCCCGCTTGATCTTTCCCGGACTGAAACCGGCGCCATCCTCAATATACGGTCTGCCGGGACCTGCCACCTTGGTTGCCAATATGATGTCGTCGCGTTTTTGACGTTTCCAAAACCAGCTGCCGATGATGCGTTCGGTATCACCATAGGTATCCGCACTCAGCGGCGTCACAGGATATAGTTCTGCCGTGTCGAAGAAATTGACACCCTGCTCCACCGCGTAGTCCATCTGCTCGTGCGCTTCGGCTTCAGAGTTTTGTGAGCCCCAGGTCATGGTGCCAAGACAGATTTCGCTCACCTTGATTTCGGTGCGCCCCAACGGATTGTATTTCATCGTCGTCCCCATTAACGGTAATCAGCAACCAGATAGGACAGTACAGACAATGCCGCTACCCATTGTTTATTCTTTTCGTCGCTGCCCTTACGCAATGCGCGCGCGCATGGCGATCTTGGCCGCAGGCATTAAAGTGGAACTGCGCGAAATACTTCTCAAAGACAAGCCCGAGGCCATGCTGCTTGCCTCACCGAAAGCAACAGTGCCTGTTCTCGTGCTCGATGATGGCACAGTGATCGATGAAAGCCTTGATGTCATGCTTTGGGCACTCGAACAAAACGATCCGGAGGGCTGGCTCGATGATGCAGCCATGCCTCTGATCGGGCACAATGACGGACCGTTCAAGGCAGCGCTGGACCGGTATAAATACCCGAACCGATATGAAAAAGAATCCATTTCGACACAGGAACAACGGTCCATATGTGCAGCGACTTTTGATGACTATGAAAAACTGCTCTCGCGCGCGCGATATCTGCTGGGCGACAGCCAAACCATCGCCGATAACGCGATATTTCCATTTGTTCGCCAGTGCGCCAATGTTGATCGGGCGTGGTTTGACGGTCAGCCTTGGCCAAACCTGCAATCATGGCTGAGCGGCTTTCTTCACTCGCAGCGATTTGAAAGCATCATGCGCAAATTTGCCCCATGGCAGCCCGGCGATTCTCCTTTGATATTTGCTGACTAGTTCCTATATTTTGGCTGGAAGGAGTGTCCGATGGATACCAAGCCAATGCCTTTCGTGCCGCCACACCCGGTGCCGCGCACGGAACCGCCAACCCACTTGGAGACAATTCGCACGGTAATGCGCAACCCGCTTGAGCTGTGGGGCGAAATTACCTATCGCGAGCCCTGCATCAAGGCGCGCTTTCTCAATGAAACAACGGTCATCGCAAACCATCCTGAATTGATACGCCATGTGTTGGTGGACAACGCCAAGAACTACAAAATGGCCCGTATTCGGCAACTGATCCTCCGCCCCATTCTGCGCGATGGTTTGCTGACTGCCGAGGGAGAAATATGGAAACGGTCGCGCAAGGCGATGGCACCGGTGTTCACACCGCGCCATATTCACGGTTTTGCGGAGATGATGTTGGCGGCCACCGACCAGTTCGCAGAGAAATATCGCGAGCAGGAAGCGGTTCACGACATCAGCCACGACATGACCGAGCTGACCTTTGAAGTATTGTCGGCAACGCTGTTTTCCGGTGAGGTGGTCACAGATGGCGTCGATTTTTCCACCGATGTCGATGAGCTGCTGTCGACCATGGGCTCAGTTGATCCGCTGGATTTGCTGAAAGCACCTGAATGGCTACCGCGCATTCGCCGCTTGCGCGGGCGCAAAGTCCTGGACAAGTTCAGAAGCGTGGTGCGCAACACAATGGATATGCGCCGAGCCAAACTTCAGTCCAACCCGGATGATGTGGCCAATGACTTTTTGACATTGCTGCTTAATGCCGAGGGACCAAGTGGCCTGACCGCCGATGAAATTGAGGACAATCTGATCACATTTATCGGCGCTGGGCATGAAACAACGGCACGGGCGCTTGGCTGGACGCTGTATCTGTTGTCCAAGGCCCCGCATGAGCGGGTCATCGTCGAGGATGAAATCGACCAGGTACTCAAGTCGGATCCCGAACCGGTCCAATGGCTGGAATTGATGCCCAAGACGCGCGCTGTATTTGAAGAGGCGATGCGTTTATATCCTCCGGCTCCTTCCATTAATCGCGAGGCCATCGAAACCGAGCTGTTCACATTCAAAAGTGGCGAAGAGGTTGAAATCACCAAGGGTAACACGGTCCTGGTGATGCCGTGGACCTTGCACAGAAACAGGATTCTCTGGGATGATCCGAACGCTTTCATACCGTCGCGGTTCTGGCCTGAAAACAGGGACAAGATCGACAGGTTTCAGTATCTGCCCTTCGGCGCCGGTCCCCGCATCTGCATCGGCGCGACATTTGCGTTGCAAGAAGCAGTGATCGCCTTGGCTCTTCTACTCAAGGAATTCCGCTTTGAAGCGACCCCTTCACTTGCGCCCTGGCCGGTCCAGAAACTCACTGTTCAACCACAAAATGGTCTGCCCATGCGTGTCACGCGCCGATGAGACCTCTTGCAATCCTGTCAATCTGACTTACAGCAAGATGCATTAAAACAGGGCGACCTTTATGTCATTTTCACTTGGTATCGACACCGGCGGCACATACACCGATGCGGTGATCTTTGACGATATCAGCGGCAGCGTCAAAGCAAAGGCCAAGGCGTTGACGACGCGCCATGAATTGTCCATCGGCATCGCCAATGCTGCCGACAAGGTGCTCGACCTCGCCGGCATTAAAGCTGCGGATATAGCCATGGTGTCTATTTCGACGACACTGGCGACCAATGCTCTTGTCGAAGGACAAGGCGGACGGGCAGCGTTGGTCATGATCGGCTTTGAAGCGGCAGATCTTGAACGCGGCGGCTTGAAAAAGGCACTGGGCAATGATCCTGTCGTGTTTGTGCCGGGCGGCCATGATGTCCACGGCAA
>JAHEJF010000413.1 GCA_024639025.1 Ahrensia sp.
ACATTGACCACTGTTTCAGTACCAAGGCGCTCAACCAGAGTCACATTGCCATGCAGGGCGCCATCGGCGTTTTTATCCGAAATAGAGAGATACTGCGGACGCAAGCCGAGCAAGGCTTTGCCTTTGACAGGTTCGTGAACCCTGTTGGCGGGAATAATGATGGGATCAAGGGCTGGCGCTTCGATCTTGATATTGTCTGAATCCTGGCTGACCACATCTACATTCATGAAATTCATTGATGGCGATCCCAGGAAACCGGCAACGAACAGATTTGCAGGATTATGATACAGATCCATAGGCGCGCCTATCTGTCGTACCATGCCATCTTCAAGAACGACGATTTTGTCGGCAAGTGTCATCGCTTCGACCTGATCATGCGTAACATAGATCATGGTAGCTTTGAGTTGGTTGTGCAGGTTGCCAATCTCCATGCGCATGTCCATGCGAAGGGCTGCGTCGAGGTTGGACAATGGCTCGTCAAACATAAACACTTCGGGATCGCGGACAATCGCACGGCCTATGGCGACGCGTTGGCGCTGGCCACCCGAGAGTTGTGAGGGGCGACGGTCCAGCAAGTTCTCCATTTGAAGAATTCTAGCTGCTTCCAACACCTTGGCGTCTTTCTTCTCCTTCTCAATACCAGCAATTGTTAACCCAAAAGCAACATTTTCGCGAACGGACATATGCGGGAAGATAGCGTAGGTCTGGAACACCATTGCAATCCCACGGTCCTTCGGCTGGATTTCATTCACAACGCGGCCGCCAATTTCTATTGTACCCGAAGTGATGTCTTCCAGGCCCGCAATCAAACGCAGCAAGGTCGACTTGCCGCAGCCCGATGGCCCGACAAATACCACAAACTCGCCGTCCTTAATCTCAATGTCGACGCCCTTGATGACTTCAACACTGCCAAAGCTCTTGCGTAGGTTCTTGAGTATGACATCAGCCATTTTCAGCTTCCTCTGTTTGCGACTTTTTGGCGACGACTTCCAGCAATCCGTGATCGAGCACAACAACCGGTTCAGGATCCATTACATGCCCGATAAAATTGATCCCATCAGGACGGTCAGCGAAGCCCATGATTACGAGGCCACCTTCTGGCAGCTTGTTGATCCGTGCGGCGTAGCGTTTACAGGGTAGGCTGCCATCCAGAAACCCTGGTGCGATCTTCCAGGGGCCACGTGGACTTTCTGCGATCAAATAATGATTGCCGGTCACCGGACCACCGGGTGTCAGCCCAGCTTGCGCTTTGGAGAAGTGGTCTGCCGCGGTGCAGAACAGGCAATACCAGCGCCCGTCAATTTCAAAGACCTGTGGGACTTCCAACTGGCCAAATCCGCCGACAAATACAGGCGGTTTCAAAGCCCAACTGACAAGATCTGGAGAGGTGGCAAACCCAATTGCGCCTCTAGCGTTGGCCTCTTCGATACCGCGCGCCCGGGCTGTGAAAAACATCAGCCATCCGTCGCCTTCAGGGTCCTTCATCACCCATGGATCCCGCATGGCACGGTCGTGCCACTGGCTGGTCGCCATATCGACTTCGTAGAAATCGGCATTGGCACCTTTCAGGTCGAGGCACTGCCCATCACCCACGCGTTCCCAGTGATGAAGGTCCGTTGACGTGGCGTGCCCGATGCGTTGATACATGCCGTCTTCGGACCGCATCGACCCTGTGTAGAACAGGTGCCAGAGGCCGGCATCATCCTGCACAACCGAGCCGGTCCAGGTCGTGTAATCGTCCCATGCGGGGCCGGTCGACGGCTTGAGGCACGTGCCCAATTGCTGCCAGTCGACCAGGTTTTTGCTCACGGCATGGCCCACCGATACATTCCAGTGACGCAACTCGGGATCATTCAGCGATTTGTCTGCTTGCAGGAAAAACCCATGCCACTGCATACCGTCATGGACGTACCAACTGTCCCAGATCCATTTGTTTTCAAGTGCGAGAACCATGGGTAAATTCCTGTTCAACCTTTGACGCCGGTTGAAGCAATTGACGCTATAAATGCACGTTGGAGCACCAAGTAAAATGCCAGGACTGGCAGGGTTATAATCGTCAGGTAGGCCATGACTTCACCCCAGGCAACATTGAGCTGGAAGAAGTACTGCAGACCCACCATGACGGGGCGATAAGTTTCCTGCTGCACGACAATTAGGGGCCACAGATATTGGTTGTACATGATCAGAAATTTCAGAATGGCGGCTGTGGCGATCACCGGCCCGGAAAGGGGCATGATCACGCGCCAATAGATCTGCCACCAGGTGGCGCCTTCAACACGCGATGCCTCCACCAGTTCGCGCGGCAGATCACGAAAATACTGCACGAAAAGAAAGACCGTAAGGCCGTCGGCAATCCATGGAATGATCTGCACGCGATAGGTATTCAGCCAGCCGATTTGCAGGCCGTCAATACCGATCCACGGTAGTTGGGAAACCACCAGGAGGAGCGGGATGGCAATTGTCTCGAAAGGTATGATGAACGTTGCCAGAACAACGGAAAGCAGGATATCGCGTCCTGTCCAGTTCATGAACACGAAAGCAAATGCCGCCAACGAGCACAAAAACAGGGATAGCAAAACTGTTGTGCCCGTCACCAAAACCGAGTTGAAAATAAACAGGCCTACTGGCGCCCGCTCAAATGCGTCAGCATAATTTGCAAGACTGATATCGCCGACCGGCAGGAATGCCCTCAATGACGATGTATCGGCAAGCAATTGCGGTGTTGGCTTGAGCGAAGACATCATCATGAAGATCAAGGGAAAAATGAATATCACGGCAATCAGGCAGAGCACTAAATAACGGATTGCAAGCCTCAAACCGCGGTTTTCCGGATTAATGACGGCCATGTCAGCGCTCCCTTGTCAGCCAGCGTTGAATGAGTGAAATGGTCAGGACCAGCAGAAACAGGATCACTGATATG
>JAHEJF010000414.1 GCA_024639025.1 Ahrensia sp.
CCCTGCTCGGCTGCTTCCAGCATGCGGCCAATTTCGGCCAAGAAGGATTGATCTGCGGATTTTTCGACACGCAGGTCAACCAAACCGGTCAGGTTGAGAGCGCCAGCTTCGATGTTCTGTCCTGCTTCCACCTTGGCCGGATCGCTTTCTCCGGTAACAAGCGCGCGATCAAACTCAGTGCTGCCCTTGATGAGCGTGCCATCGGCCGGCACGCGATCACCCGGTCTCAGTCGCAGTGTCATTCCGGGAAGAATTTCATCTGCTGGTATGTAGGAAAGGCTGCCGTCTTCCATCAACCGGTTGGCACCTTTGGCAGCGAGATTGGAAAGCGATATGACGGAGTTGCGCGCTTTCTCCCGCATCTTCTGATCCAGGTATCGACCAATCAGCAAGAAGAAAAGAAGCATGGTTGCGGCGTCGAAATAGGCTTCGCTGCCACCCGACAGGGTCTCATAGATGCTCATGCCCAATGCCAGGAGCACCGCCAGCGAAATTGGCACATCCATGTTCAAGCGACCCGCTTTGAGTGCACCGAGCGCCGAACGGAAAAAAACCTGGCCAGAATAGAAGACCACAGGCACCGCAATGAATGCGGATATGATGTGGAACAGGTCACGGGTTGAGTTTTCGGCACCCGACCAGACTGAGACCGAAAGCAGCATGATGTTCATGGATGCAAATCCGGCAACGGCCAACGCTTTGAGCAATTGGGTTGACTGCCGCTCGTTTTCCAGCTCGGCAAGATCGCCCATATCTATCGGGTAGATATCAAATCCAAGACCTTCAACAGTTTCCAATATGTCGGCAAGGTCGGCAGTTTCGGTCACTTCAAGGCTCAGACGCTTGAGGGTCAGATTAACCCGGGCGCTGACCAGATCAGGCTTGCCTGCCAACGCACCTTCTACTGAGGCGATGCACGCCCCGCAGTGGACGCCCGGTATCGATATTGAATAGCGTACCGAACCGTCCTCTTTTTCATAACCGGCATGCAGGAACGCTTCATACGTGTTGAAGCGCTCGGACTTTGCATCAATTGGTTGCTTGGGTACGTTGACGGTGCAGCAAGTCATTGGGAGCCTATGCCTTGCCTTCGGGCACCAGACGTCCATCTGTATAGATGGAAAAACGCATGGAACGCTGCCATTGTTCGCCAAGCGGGCCTATCACTTTCATCCGCACCCGCCATAGACCGGGAGCCAAATCAGTGTCGACAAAATAACGGTTGTCCAGCTCTGCCATTTGCAAGACCTGATCCTCACCTTCCTGAACCGGTCGCCCGATATCCACAACCACCACGGCGTCTTTGATCGGGTTGGCAAATGAATCCCTGAGCGATATCGAAAACTTGCCGTTTTCATAAGCGACATCATACTGCCAGCCCAAAGCAGCCTGCTGCTTGAACAATTCTGTCCGCTCGTTGAATTTCTGGCTCTCGACGTAGGTGTTTTTGACAACCAGACCGGTCCAGGTTGAGCCTGCATTGAATGCCAGGACCATGTTGACGGTAATGATGGTGCCAAAGAACAGCACCAGCACACCGAACATGTGCCAGCCCGTAAACTTGTCAGGAGAAAAAATTGCTTTTGCCAGACGCATGATTGATCCCTACTCTGCCTGAGGCGCTTCGAACTTGGCGTCATATGTATCACGCTCATTGGACTGCTTGTCTTCTGCCAATAGTTGGAATTCACTCGAACCTGGCACAAAGAACCCTGGTGCCTGGCGAATGAAGACGCGCAGAGAGCGCAGTTGATCCGGCGCGACTTCAAAGTTGAACTGTGTTGCCTCTTCCGGCTCCAATCCATTGATGGACATGCGCCCTCCCGGCAGTCCGCGCAACGACAAGGTGATGTATCTTGGCTCCTGATGCATGTTTAGAACCTTGACCGTATAGGCGTTGCGGATGGAACCGTCGCTCAGAGTGACGAAAATCGGGTTTCTATCATGCTGAACGTTGACGCCCATCCGGTCGCGCGTCACCAACCCATACAGCAATATGAGACCAAGACTACACCAGATCGCTGTATAAACCAGGGTGCGTGGACGCAAGAATATCTTCGGGTTGAAGTGACGCACAGCGTCAATGAATTTCCCCTCCGAACCGCGGATCAAATCCGGATTGATGCTCTGGGTTTCAGGTTCTGTCGCCAGTTTCATATTGGTGTTGTAGTCATGCAGGGTGGAGTAGGAAATCAGGCCCTTTTCCCTGCCCAGTTTCCCCATGATATCGTCGCAGGCATCGATGCACAAAGCGCAGGTAATGCACTCCATCTGCTGACCGTCGCGAATGTCAATGCCAGCAGGACAGACCGCCACGCAGGCGTTGCAGTCAACACAATCGCCCATAGGAGCGCCAGCTGCAGCGGCTTTCTTCTTGCCGTGCGTGCGTGGTTCGCCGCGCCAGTCATTATAGGTCACCACCAGTGAATCTTCATCGAGCATTGCGGCCTGGATGCGCGGCCATGGACACATATAGTTGCAGACCTGTTCGCGCATGTGGCCACCAAATATATACGTGGTAGCGGTCAGAACACCGACTGTGGCATAGGCAACACCGGGGGCTTCACCCGTAAACAGATTGCGCAGAAGAGTCGGCGCGTCGGCAAAATAGAATATCCAGGCACCGCCTGTCGCAACTGCAATGATCAGCCAGGTCGTATGTTTAAGGACACGTTTGCGAATTTTGTCGATTGTGTAGGGCGCTGCGTCCAATTTCATGCGCGCATTACGATCGCCCTCAAAGAAGCGCTCGACCACGAGGAACAGGTCGGTCCAAACTGTTTGTGGACAGGTATAGCCGCACCATGCGCGTCCAACGACAGAGGTGACCAGAAAGAGGCCAATCCCGGCCATGACCAGCATGCCGGCGACAAAATAAAACTCCTGCGGCCAGATTTCGATGAAGAATGCGTAGAAGC
>JAHEJF010000415.1 GCA_024639025.1 Ahrensia sp.
GCCTGCGCAATGAAGAGGTGAGCCTGGCTGACGACATCGTGACATTTCCCGTTAATCCTGCCTACGCGTCGCTCAACATTGCCCAGGCAGTGCTGCTGATGAGTTACGAGTTTCTCAAAACAGCGGACGACACAGGTGAAGGATTGCCCTTCAGCGGACCGACTTTTGACGAAGCGCCAAAATCCGAATTGTTTGGCTTGTTCGCGCAACTCGAAGATGCGCTGGATGGCCGCGGTTACTTCCGGACGGAAGAAAAAAAACCGATCCTCACAGAAAATCTGCGCGCGGTCCTGTCACGCCCGGGTTTTTCAATTCAAGAAATCCGCGTCTTGCGCGGCGTCATATCTTCGCTCGACCGCTTCACCCGCAAAAACCCACGCGGTTCCGGCAATCCAGGGGATGATCCACACCGGAATGCACAAAAGGAAATCGTCAGGGATGAGTGAAACGCGCAGCGGCTCCGTGTTGATCTTTGACAGCGGTATTGGCGGTCTGTCAGTCCTCAAGGAGCTCCGGATCATTTTACCGTCGGTGCGCTATATCTATGTCGCGGATGACGCGGCATTTCCTTATGGCGCCTGGGACGAAGAAGCATTGCTCGGCCGCATGACCAAGCTGTTCGGCAGGTTGATCGAAAAACATCGCCCCGGCATGATCGTCATCGGTTGCAACACCGCGTCGACGCTTGCAATCGACCATCTTCGGCAGCAGTTTCCCAGTGAGATTTTTGTCGGGACGGTGCCGGCCGTTAAGCCGGCGGCAGAGCGTACGCGTTCGGGATTGGTGTCCATCCTGGCGACACCCGGAACGGTGAAACGCCAATACACCCGCAATTTGATCCGCCAATATGCTTCCAAATGCCATGTCCGCTTGGTGGGAAGCGACAAGCTGGCCGAACTGGCCGAGAATTACATGCGCACGGGCTATGTTGATGAGGGCGCTGTCGCGACCGAAATTGCGCCGTGTTTCGTCGACAAGGGTGACAAACGCACCGACATCATCGTGCTGGCCTGCACGCACTATCCGTTTCTAGTCAACCGCATGCGCAAGACCGCACCATGGCCTGTGGACTGGATCGATACCTGCGAAGCCATTGCGCGTCGAACGCTTACACTCGCCCAGGACATCGATTTTGAGCAACGTAAACCGGGCCTTGGCGATTTGGCGCTGTTTACCTCCGACAGGCCTGCGCCAGAGATCATCCGGCTGATGGGCGGCTTTGGCCTTGCTGTGGAGCCATATTCGCTAAAATAATGCGATGCAGCATTTGACATTTGTGAGGAATGATCATAGATGCAGCCATCCCGCTTTTGCGGGGTTTTTTACGTGTCCCGTGAACCAATTGCCTGCAATGCGTGCGTAGCTGGTTCTGTCAGACGACAATAGTTGTCAGAGGAGGGCGCGTTTCCTTAACCCGATACATGAGGTATCGGATTTAACTTGTTGAAAGGAAATGCGATGAGCAAGCGCGAATCGACAAAATACAAACTTGATCGCCGTATGGGCGAAAACATCTGGGGTCGCCCAAAGTCACCGGTGAACCGTCGTGAATACGGTCCTGGCCAGCACGGACAGCGTCGCAAAGGCAAATTGTCCGACTTCGGTGTGCAGCTACGCGCCAAGCAGAAGCTGAAAGGCTATTACGGCGATATCTCCGAAAAACAGTTCCGCAAAACCTATGATGAAGCAGCCCGTCGCCGCGGCGATACGCCTGAATTGCTGATCGGTCTGCTTGAAAGCCGCCTGGATGCAATGGTTTACCGGTCGAAATTCGTGCCCACCATTTTTGCGGCCCGTCAATTCGTGAACCACGGTCATGTCAAAGTGAACGGCCAGCGCGTCAACATCCCGTCATACCGGTTGAAAGCCGGTGATGTCGTTGAGATCCGCGAAAAGTCCAAGCAATTGGCGCTGGTGATCGAGGCAACACAGCTTCCTGAGCGCGATGTGCCTGATTATTTGGAAGTCGATCACAGCAAAATGACATCGACATTTGTGCGTGTTCCCGCTCTGGGTGATGTTCCATATCCTGTCATGATGGAACCAAACCTCGTGGTCGAATTCTACTCGCGTTAATCGCGAAAACCAGATCAGATCAAGAGCCGCTCGTCTGTCGGGCGGCTTTTTTATGCGCGGCAAACCCGCTTGCACAATTGACCGCCACCCGATACTTGCAAGTCCTATGAACATTGCACCCGATATCAACGAAGCTGGCACCATTGATAGCCTGTACGAGGCTGCGCCCAAGACGACCGAGTTCAACAAGCTGCGCAAACGCCTGGTCCGCCAGGTGCAAACGGCGATGGATGAATTCTCGATGGTCGTGCCGGGAGAACGATGGCTGGTGGGCCTGTCAGGCGGCAAGGACTCCTACACACTGCTCACGCTTTTGCTTGATCTGAAGAACCGCGGCATGTTGCCCGTCGAATTGCTGGCGTGCAATCTCGACCAGGGCCAGCCCAATTTTCCCAAACACATACTGCCGGAATTCCTTGAAAGGCTGGGCGTAGCGCACCGGATCGAATTTCGTGACACCTATTCGATCGTCACCCAGAAAGTGCCTGAAAACAAAACCTACTGCGCCCTGTGCTCAAGGCTGCGTCGGGGCAATTTGTATAGGATTGCCCGGGAAGAAGGCTGCTCTGCGCTGGCGTTGGGCCATCATCGCGAGGACATACTCGAAACGTTCTTCATGAACATGTTCCACGGCGGCAGGCTTGAGGCCATGCCGCCCAAGCTGAAGAACGACGATGGCGATCTGCATGTCG
Source organism: Ahrensia sp. (assembly GCA_024639025.1). Classification (GTDB taxonomy): domain Bacteria; phylum Pseudomonadota; class Alphaproteobacteria; order Rhizobiales; family Rhizobiaceae; genus Ahrensia. Next base: position 2,769 of record JAHEJF010000415.1, read on the forward strand.
TCAGACCGATGTGCTATGCGGCTGAAGCAGATATTGCCAAATTTGCGACTGCCATGCGCTTTCCCATCATTCCGTGCGATCTGTGCGGCAGTCAGGACGGGCTGCAACGATTGGCAATGAAGAAATTTCTCGAGGAGATGGAA
>JAHEJF010000416.1 GCA_024639025.1 Ahrensia sp.
TCGGGCTGAAATGAATGTTCCACCTTCTGCAAAGGCGCCGCTGGTGTTGGTGGATGCCGATCAAACCATCATGGACAGGATCGCGCGGCACGGCGCTGCTGTGGAATGGCTTGCGCGCGTCGACGGATTGTCGACGGCCGATACGGCACCGGAAGGATCAGCGCAGATTATCGTAGGTGACACAACGGCATGTCTGCCGCTGGGATCCCTGGTCGACAAGGAGGCAGAAACCGCGCGCATCGAGAAAGCATTAGGCAAGGTTCGAGGGGACATGGCCAAGATTGAGGGCAAACTGAATAATGAAAAGTTTGTTGCCAATGCCAAGCCGGAGATTGTTCAGGCCGAGCGCGACAAGCTTGAGGAGTTCAAGCCGACAATTGACAAACTTCAAGCGGCATTGGAGCGAATCAAGGCGCTATAGCGCGATGCATGGGTTGCTTAATGAAAAGTTGATATTTTTTGCATGCTGAGTTGCAGATAAGACTGTGTACAAAAAATCAGCACCTTGTGTCTGATTTGCAACAGGCACGATTCATGACGGATTTGGCCCAAAACGGTGTGATTTTTTGGGTTTTTTGGAATGCGGCAGGGATTCTTCGGGCGAGTTCGACGGATTTTGCCTAAAATTATCATGATCGATGAACTTCCAATTGAAATCTTACCTTGCGTAGCCTGCGCCAGAGTCGGCACAGGCGTTTTTGGGCTTGAATTGAGGGGGCTCCTTCGGCCAAAAGAGGATGATTATATTTGGAGGGGCAGATGTCCAAATCAATAAAAACAATACTTGCGGGTTTGGCCGGCGCAACCATCATGGCGTCGAGCGCATATGCCGGTGGCTTTTCGCGCGGCACCGCGGACACGGACATCCTGTATGAAGATGGAGGTTTTGTATCGCGTTCGAGCGTGACTTTTGTTTCTCCGACTCAGGATGTGACGCTGTTCGGCGGTGCTTCAACAGGCAATGTGCTTGGCTCTTACGTCATTCCAAATTTTGCAATGAAGCTACAAGCAACTGACAGTGTGGCTTGTGCCGGAACGTACACTACACCGTTTGGTGCGGACTCCGACTACACTGGAACAACTTTTGGTTTTGATAGCGATTCAAACATAACAACCATGCAGTCGTTTTCTGCGCATGAGCTTGGCTTGACTTGCTCCTACGGCATGGATGTTGGCAAGGGGCGGGTCTCGCTCATCGGTGGTGTGTTCATGCAACATCTCGACTATGAGCAGTTCGTTGGCGGTGGCCTTGCATTGTTTGAATTGTCCGATACGGGCTATGGATTTCGGGTTGGTGGCGCTTATGAAATTCCTGAGATCGCATTGCGCGCTCAGTTGATGTATCGCTCAGCCGTTGATGTTTCCGCAGACGGCACATTTGGAATCATCGGCGGTCCAATTTTGAACCCAGGTGCGGTCGGATTTGCAAAATTTCCACAAAGTGTTGAGTTGAAAGTGCAGTCTGGTATTGCGCCGGGCTGGCTCGTATACGGTGCTGTAACTTGGACTGATTGGAGCGTGTTTGACGTTTTGACCTATCAAGCGTCTGTTCCAGGATTGGACAGAACATTGAACTTCTTCTGGGAAGATGGATGGACTGTAAATCTCGGAATTGCGCATCAGTTCAACGAAGAAGTTGCGGGCACAGTTTCGGTCACTTGGGACAAAGGTGTTGGCACTGGCCACGACCTACAAGGATCTGATCGTTGGACACTTGCAGCAGGTGGTTCGTACAAGCCCAACGATATGGTGGAGTTCAGAGCCGGCCTTGGGGTGACCTTTTTCGGCGCTACCTCTCAAGACTTTACATCCAACTTCCTGGGAACACCAATTGCCGCTCCTGGCTTTAAAACAGCTGAAGCAGGCAATGCCATTGGCGGTTCGATTTCTGCCAAGATCAAATTCTGATCGACGTATAATTCTCCAAGACTTCGAAACCCCGCTCTGCATCGCAGGCGGGGTTTTTTGTGTGCTCTGCTGGAAATCTTGATCCTTCATCACGCTTTGTGACGATTTGGCAACACTTTTCGATAAAGAATTCAGCTAGAAGAATTGTGCGAGGTTGTGCCCACATCCCGCCATAAACCAGGCGCAGGCCAGACCAGCGCGAACCCGGCATTGCCGATAATTTCAGGACAAAGACCACATGGACGCCAGAGTTACCAATAAAGCCAATCTGCCCAGCCGCCACACAACTGTTGGTCCGGCCAAGGCGCCGCATCGTTCTTACCTTTATGCAATGGGATTGTCGGCTGAAGAGATCAATCAACCGCTGGTGGGCGTGGCATCCTGTTGGAACGAAGCAGCACCGTGCAATATCTCCTTGATGCGCCAGGCCCAGGTGGTCAAAAAAGGCGTTGCGGCGGCGCATGGCACACCACGCGAATTTTGCACCATCACCGTGACAGACGGCATTGCCATGGGACACCAGGGCATGAAGTCTTCGCTTGTCTCACGCGATGTGATCGCTGACTCCGTTGAACTGACGATGCGCGGTCATTGCTATGATGCGATTGTCGGTCTTGCAGGCTGTGACAAATCTCTACCCGGTATGATGATGGCGATGGTGCGTCTGAACGTTCCCTCTGTCTTTATCTATGGTGGTTCAATTCTGCCGGGCAACTTCCGGGGCGAACAAGTCACGGTTCAGAATGTGTTTGAAGCGGTCGGCATGCATTCGGTCGGCAAGATGTCGGACGAAGATTTGGAGGAACTTGAACAGGTTGCGTGTCCATCTGCCGGCTCATGCGGGGCGCAATTCACCGCCAACACGATGGCGACGGTTGCCGAGGCAATTGGTTTGGCGCTGCCCTATTCATGCGGTGCACCGGCGCCTTATGAAATCCGGGACAAGTTCTCCTATGCATCGGGCGAAAAGGTCATGGAACTGATCCAGCGCAATATCCG
>JAHEJF010000417.1 GCA_024639025.1 Ahrensia sp.
GCTACATGTGCGCCTGCCGCTGTGGAATCAACGTGCACCTTCGAGCCGATGAAGACGGCAAACCCAAGGTCCGCTACATCGAGGGCAATCGTGACCACCCGATCAACAAGGGTGTGCTGTGTGCAAAGGGATCGGCGGGCATCATGCAGCACTACTCGCCTGCACGCTTGAACGCTCCCATGAAACGAGTGGGCGAGCGCGGCGAAGGCAAGTTCGAAGAAATCTCCTGGGACGAGGCACTGGAGCTCGCGGTCAGCTGGTTGAAACCCATTCGAGAGAATGACCCGAAAAAGCTGGCATTCTTTACGGGCCGAGACCAAAGCCAGTCATTGACAGGCTGGTGGGCACAAAACTTTGGCACGCCGAATTTTGCCGCCCATGGGGGATTTTGCTCCGTGAACATGGCCGCTGGCGGCATCTACACCTTTGGCGGTGCATTCTGGGAATTCGGTGCTCCTGATTGGGACAAGACGGAGCTGTTCATGATCTTTGGTGTCGCCGAAGACCACGATTCCAACCCGATCAAGATCGGCCTTTCCAAGCTTAAGGCTCGCGGCAAAAAAATCATCGGCGTCAATCCCGTGCGCACCGGATACAATGCCGTGGCTGATGAATGGGTCGGCATTACACCGGGCACGGACGGATTGTTTGTTCTTTCAATCGTTCATGAACTGCTCAAGGCGGGACGGATCGACGTCGACTATCTCATTCGTTACACCAACGCCCCCTGGCTGGTTGTCGATGATCCGGAAGCCAATGATCACGGCCTGTTCCTGCGCGACAACGATGGCAACGCCCAAGTCATAGACCGTAAAACCGGAAAGGCAGTGGCCTATAACAAGAAGAGCGCAAAACCTGACCTCAAAGGCGCTGTTGACCTGAAAAAGGGGCGCCGGGCCGTCCCTGCTTTCACCCTTCTGGCCGAGAAATACCTGGACGATCAATACACTCCAGAGAAGGTGTCTGAGACTACCGGCGTACCTGCTTCGCAAATTCGGCGCATCGCCGCTGAAATCGCCCATGCCGCCTTCGAAAAAGAAGTGGTCGTTGACCAGCCCTGGACGGACATGAAGGGCGAGAAGCACGACAAGATGATCGGCCGTCCAGTAGCATTTCATGCCATGCGCGGAATTTCGGCGCATTCCAACGGCTTTCAAACCTGTCGATCCATCCACCTTTTGCAGATATTGATAGGCTCAATCGACTGTCCAGGCGGCTTCCGCTTCAAGCCACCCTACCCCCGGCCTGTTTCTGCTCAACCTTCGCCGCACGGTGGCAACGAACCCAATGCACCGCTCAAAGGCCCGCAACTTGGTTTCATGCGCGGACCTGAAGGCCTGCTGCTGGAAGAAGACGGCATTACGCCACAACGGATCGACAAGGCTTATTCCTGGGATGCTCCCATGTCATCGCATGGCCTGATGCACATGGTTATTGCAAACGCCCATGCCCGAGACCCCTACAGTATTGATGTGCTTTTCATGTACATGGCCAACATGTCTTGGAACTCGTCGATGAACTCGTCAGGCGTGATGAAAATGCTCACCGACAAGGATGAGAACGGCAATTATGTCATTCCCAAGCTGATTTATTCGGACGCCTATTCCTCAGAAATGGTTGCCTTCGCTGATCTGATCTTGCCGGACACAACCTATCTTGAGCGCCATGATGCGATTTCCGCTCTGGATCGGCCCATATCGGAACCCGAAGCGCTTTGCGATGCCATTCGCTGGCCCGTCTTGGAACCTGATCGTGATGTACGCGGTTTCCAGTCTGTCTTGCTTGATCTGGGTGCACGACTGGGCCTGCCTGGCATGACGAATGAAGATGGTACTGCCAAATTTGCTGACTATGCAGACTATATCCAGAACCACCAGCGCAAACCTGGCGTTGGGCCGCTTTTGGGTTGGCGTGGCGAAAAGGGCGACAAGACCGGGCGCGGTGAGCCAAATCCGAACCAGATCGACGCCTATATCAAGAACGGCGGGTTTTCTGAAACGCATGTGCCTGCAGAAGCGCTCTATTTCAAACATGCCAATATGGCATGGCAAAATTGGGCGGTTGAAATGGGTCTTCAGGATGCACCGGTTGAAAACGTGTTCCAACTTTATCTCGAGCCAATGCGCAAGTTCCAACTCTGTGCCGAAGGCAAAATGGAGCCTCAACCACCTGCCACGCACAAAGACCGGATCATCAATTGCTTTGACCCGCTACCCGATTGGTATCCGCCGTTTGAAGGCGCCAGCATTGACTTGCAGCAGTTCCCTTATCATGCGCTGACACAACGGCCGGCTGCCATGTACCATTCCTGGGGTTCGCAAAATGCCTGGCTTCGTCAGATTCACGGTTCGAACCCGATGTATGTACCGGGCGAAATTTGCGATGAAGTCGGCCTTGTCGATGGCGATTGGGCATACATCATTTCCCATCACGGAAAGATCAAAGTACCGATCAAGCGCATGAATGCGGTGAACAACAAAACATTGTGGACATGGAATGCAATTGGCAAGCGTAAGGGCGCTTGGGCGCTCTCGCCGGGCGCACCCGAAACGCGGGAAGGCTTCCTGCTCAACCATATCATCAACGAATTGCTGCCGCCCAAGGGCGACGGGCACCGATGGTCCAACTCTGACCCGATCACCGGTCAGGCCGCCTGGTTTGATCTGCGCGTGCGTGTTGAAAAAGCACCAGCCGAAGACGAAGTCAGCCAGCCGCAATTCGATGCACAGAACAACCCGGTTAAGATACCGAAACAAACAGTGGAATTTGGCAAGGAGTGGACGAAATGACCATGCTCCCTGCAAACACCGACAAGAAACTCGGCCTTGTCATCGATCTTGATATCTGTGTCGGTTGCCACGCCTGCGTGGTCAACTGCAAGGAATGGAACACGGGTGGATATGGT
>JAHEJF010000418.1 GCA_024639025.1 Ahrensia sp.
TCATCTTCTTGACCTCGGCAATTGCCTTGGCAGGGTTCAGCCCCTTGGGACAGGTCTGCGTGCAATTCATGATGGTGTGGCAGCGATACAGCCGGAACGGATCTTCCAGATCGTCCAGGCGCTCGCCGGTCGCCTCATCACGTGAATCAATCAACCAGCGATAGGCTTGAAGCAAAACAGCAGGCCCCAGATAGCGGTCGCCGTTCCACCAATAGGATGGACATGATGTTGAACAGCAGGCGCAGAGGATACATTCATACAGACCATCAAGTTTCACGCGATCATCGTGGCTCTGCTTCCACTCCTTCTCAGGAGCTGGCGTGGTTGTTTTGAGCCACGGTTCAATTGAACGATGTTGCGCATAGAAATTGGTGAGATCCGGCACAAGGTCCTTGACCACCGGCAGGTGCGGCAATGGATAAACTTTTACTGTGCCATCAATTTCGTCCATGCCCTTTGTGCAGGCAAGCGTGTTGGTACCGTCGATATTCATCGCGCAAGAACCGCAAATACCTTCGCGACATGAGCGACGCAGTGTCAGGGTCGGATCGATGCTGTTTTTGATGTAAAGCAAACCGTCGAGAACCATCGGCCCGCAATCATCCATATCAACATGGTATGTATCGATGGTCGGATTGGCATCGTCGTCCGGATTCCAGCGGTATATGCGAAACTCACGCAGATTGTTGGCGCCTTCTGGTCGCGGCCAGGTCTTTCCTTCAGACATGGTTGAATTTTTTGGAAGCGTCAGTTCAGCCATTTACGGTCCATTAGATTATCTGCATCACTGCGTCTGTTTAACAAGCCACATTGCAATGCACAATGATTCCAAAGGGCTAATATCAGGGGCAAACCATGCCAATTACATCATTTTGCGAGAAATTCATCCGCTTGGCTCCTCAGATGAGGTCAGAGGACGCCAAATCTGCCGACGAAGCACGACGTCATCATTGATAATCCTGTTGGTGGTCTCCAAGCCTTCAATTTCAACGAGCGTCTTGTTGCTTGACAGCAACGACGTCCCCACACCGGCTTTGCCGCGTTCGTACTCATAACCCAGCGCTTGCAGCAGGGTCGGATAGATATCAAATGTTGTGGCTGGCGCATGATGGATGTGCGGCTGCAAGCCAGCACCAAACATGACAAACAAGTTCCGTCGGTCATACCCACCCAATGCGTCACTGACCGTGTTTTCATGACCAAGATGATCACTTTGCAGCACAACAATTGTATCTTCGAGCAAACCTTCGGCCTCTGCCCTGTTGATGAAGTCAGCGACCAGCATATTCGTACATTTCATTGCATGAAGAATATTGGGTTTGTCATCACCGATACCCGTTTTGCCGCGGCAGACTTCGGCGGCAAACCCGTCTGGTGCATGCCCGCCGCTAAGCCCCACTGTGATCACAAAGGGTGTATTCGAGCGCCCATACTCTTCCAATTTCTTGTAACTGGCACGCAAGACCTGATCATCATCAACGCCAAATATCTCGCCTGCACCGGGCGCTATCAGTTTGATTTCATCCGCCCCATAGACCGCTTCATATCCATGCGAGCTGTAAAAGACGCCCTGTCCCAGAAAATCGATTGGCCAGCCTGAAAAGTAAGCCATTTTGTAGCCTTTGGGTTCAAGCACATCGCCAAGGCATGTCAAGCCGGGCAAAAATGTTTGAAACGCCTTGAGCGTCCCTGGTTCGACAAACGCATCATTTTGAAACGGCACCCCGCACAAGGCAGCGACCGCACCGCCAATGGAATGGTTGGTATTGGCAGCTTCCATCATGTTGTGAGCACTGAATCCGCGCTTGTCGAAGGAAACCAGAGGGGCCATGACATCGCCAAATTGCGCTTCGTCAAAAAAGCTGCGCTCGGTGCTCTCGAGCAGGATGTGCAGCACGTTTCTGGGAGCTGATCCGGGATCGTTGAGAACCAACGGTTTCGCATCAACATAATGGGATGCCAGGACTTCCTTGAAGGGGCTGGGAAAGGCAGCCGCCTTGACAGGTCCGGAGATCATCGGATTGGCAATGACGGCCACCAAGGCCAATGTGATATCCAACGCTCTGGACAGGGAACCGCGGGCCTTGAGCACAGCCAAGGCATAGAGCAGTGCGCCAACCGCTAGGATCGTCCAAAACCCATGCACAAAATAATTGCCGGCAACGCCGGGCACGCCCAAACCCGCTGTCAAATGAAACAAAGTTGCGCCCCAATTGAAATAGCCGAACGTGTCCATAAAGAAGATCCAGACGCCATAGATCAACAGTGGAAACAGCGCCAGGTAGAACTGAACCCGTCGGCCTTCCGGCTTGAGCATTTTGGCGGATTTCGTTGCGTTGGCATCAAGTAGTGCAAGACAGGCAAATGTCAGACCCGCCACCAGCACCAAGATCCAAGTTGGTGGCTTGGCAACCACGGACACGAAAAATCCAATTGCCAGCGCAACCGTTGCGCAGGCACACAATCCGCCGATGCGGGCCTTTATCCAGTGCTGCTTCAAGATATCGACCTTCTGCCCTTACGCTAAAAAGAGCAGAAAAGTAATAAATTCTGGTTAACTTGGCCTAGGTCACAAACTCAATAAACACGGGCTTTCGGAGCGATCTTTTTTTCATCGATACCCGGTTCCAGCAACTGTGTCCGCACCGCACGATAGTCAAGCTTGACCTTACCCTTGTCATCGACCCAGGCCAACGTGTGTTTGCGCCATTTCTTGTCATCGCGACCATCGAACTTGCCGCCCTTGTAGTCTTCTCGCGCATGTGCTCCGCGGCTTTCCTTGCGCGCCTCAGCGCCGTAAACCGTTGTAATCGCATTGGCCATCAGGTTTTCTAGCTCCAGCGTTTCAACCAGATCCGAGTTCCAAATCATCGAACGATCGGTCACCTTGAGATCAGCCATTTC
>JAHEJF010000419.1 GCA_024639025.1 Ahrensia sp.
AGGCCAACGGTCTACCGCTTCCCCGAAATCGCCGTGGCAGGCTGCGCAATTGTCGGTATAGATCGGCTCACCTTCAGCAACCGTGCCACGGCCGCTTGGGAGGCCTTTCCCATCCGGACGAATATCGATATCCCACGCCGCGACTTCTGCAGGTGTCGCCAAACGACCAAGTCCAAATTTTCCCGCTGATCTCTTCCCGGTAACCTTTAGCGGTTCCAGCTCAGGCGCTTCAGCCTTTTCGACTTCAACCTTGCTCTCGTCTGCCGCAGGCACTGCTTCGGTGGCATCCTCTGCTGCAGAAAAGGTCCGTAAATAGGCCGTGATATTGACAATATCCTCTTCCTTTTTCAGACCTGCAAAAGCCATTTTGGTACCCTTGATAAATGAGCGGGGTTTGGCGAGATATTGCGCCAGGGACTCGTCATCCCAGGCAAGTCCCTCCTCGCCTTTTGCAACCATGGCCTTTGAATATTTGAACCCCTCAATTGATCCAGCCACCCGGCCAAACAAATCATTGAGTTGCGGGCCGACCTTGTTCTTGGCGCCGTCGCCAACCGCGTGACACGCCTTGCATTTCTTGAATACTGTCTCGCCTGCAGCAACATCCTGCGCTTGCGTCAGCGACGTCGATGCGAGAACCAACCCTGCTGCAATAATCGCCCTATGAAACTTCAACATTTTCCGCCGTTCCGTCTGATTTGATGTGCCAGGTCTGAATACCGTTGTTATGATAGATGGAGTTCTCACCACGCTCCGCACGGAGTGCATCCTTTGTGGGTTGAACGTAACCCTCTTCATCCATCGCTCTCGATTGGATAAGCAATTCCGAGCCATCCCAATCAAAGTCGAAGTAAAATCTGTGCATTGATTTCGACATGCTTGGACCTGAAATGCGTGCCTCCTGCCAGTTGCGGCCGCCATCAAGTGAAACATCGACCTTTTGGATTTTTCCGCGGCCGGACCAGGCGACACCGGTCAATACAGTGGGGCCTTTGCCGTGGGTAAGTGGTGCTTGGGGACTCGGATTGGTAATAACCGATTTCACATCCATCACCCAGGTGTGCATGCGCGCCTTTCCATCCGGCAGAAGGTCAGTGTACTTGGAGGTTTCTTCACGCTGTGCCCATGGCATATCGCCAACTTCGAGTCGGCGCAGCCACTTAACCCACATATTGCCTTCCCATCCAGGCACCACCAACCGGACCGGATATCCCTGTTCGGCGCGCAAGGCTTCACCATTCATCTTGAAAGCAACCAGGCAGTCATCAAGCGCTTTTTCCATTGGAATGGAGCGAGTCATAGCTGATGCATCGGCGCCCTCAGCCAGCAACCACTGACCCTCTGGCTTGACACCTGCTTCTTCCAACAGGTGGCGAAGAGTCACGCCCGTGTACATGACATTGTGGATCATACCGTGGGTGAATTGGCATCCATTCAGTTGCGCGCCGCGCCACTCCATACCGGAATTGGCCGCGCATTCCAGAAAGTATGCGTGGTTTTCCCTTGGGAACCTCTTGAGGTCTTCCATCGTGAAGACAAGTTCCTGATCAACCAGTCCGTTGATCATCAAACGATGCTCGGCTGGATCAATAATGGCTGTGCCTGCGTGGTGGCGCTCAAAGCAGAGACCGTTTGGTGTTATGACACCGTCAAGCTCATGCAGGGGTGTAAAATTGACTGACGATACAGGATCGGCCGTCAACCAAGGTACATCGCGACGGATGACATGGTTCTCGAATTCAACCGGTGACCCATAGGGCGTAGCATCAACACCGTCGCCGGTATAGCGGTTCCAGTCCTGAATTTCAGTGATGGCCGGTTCTCCGTCCGCTGCGCGACCAGCCACAGCACTGGCGGCAAGTGCTGCGCCGCCTGCTACACCAACGGTTAGAAAGTTGCGCCGATCTGGCGCCTGCAATTCATCCTTCTTTGATTTTGACGTCATATGTCTCTCCCGGATGACACCAATATATTCAATTTTTACTATATATCAGATTCAGACCCATTTGGGCAACATCTACTGGTGAAATTGTCTACAAACGAACTTTAACAGTCTGGCTCGCAGGCAGGCTGATCGTGCCCTGATCACTGATATATTTCTCCATGAGATCGTAGATGGCCGGTCCTTCGGTTGCCTCATTGACGCTCGCCCAACCGCCGACGGAATATGTTTTGCTTTCTTCCAGCGGCTCACCGGTTGAAGCCAAACGCATGTCTGAAATTCGACCACCCATCTCCGCATCAGGCGCGCAAGAGTAAGTCATGCCACCCACGCGAACCATGTCACCACCTTGCTGAAAGAACGGATCTTTGTTGAAGAGGTTATCGCAAACGTCTTCCAGGATATCCTTGAGCTGGCCACCCGTGAATTCTGTTCGATAGACGGCCGGATAGCTCATCGACGTCGCATTGTAGAGATCTTCAATCCGGATATCATCACCGGCCAAAAGTGTTGTTCCCCATCGGAATCCCGGCGAAAGCGCGATCTGAACATCTCGCTCCTTGATGATCCCCTGACAAATCAGATCGTCCCAAGTACCATTGAAATTTCCACGCCTGTAAAGAAGATCATCGGTCTTTCCGATAATGCGTGCCATCTCGTCTGCATAGGGTGCACGCACTTCATCAATCTTTGCCGCCATCTCCGGGTCAGGATCTATGATGTCGGAGAAGACGGGAATCATGTTGGAGGAATAGCTTGTGACCTTGCCATCGGTGACTTCAAGGTCGATCCTGCCCAAATATTTGCCATGCGATCCGGATGCAAGGATGAGTGTCCCGTCCTGCTCGATCGCCTTGGGAAGCGAATCGTGGGTGTGCCCAGTAAGAATGACATCGATGCCGTTGATGGTCTGGGCGATCTTTCGATCAACGTCAAAACCGTTATGCGACAAAAGCACCAC
>JAHEJF010000420.1 GCA_024639025.1 Ahrensia sp.
TGCCGCTTATAGCTTCTCGAGCGGGATTTTGATCGAGATCTCTTGGATTTGGATCTGGACGATTTTCTGCGGCGATAATCATAATCCCGCTCGTCGTCATAATCATCATCCCTGCCAGGCAAGCGCCATTGCGACCGCGCGCTTTCCTCGCGTTCTTCCTCTTCCTCGCGGCGACGGGCTTCCTCTTCTGCCTTCAGTTCCGCTTCTGCGCGTTTGACCAGAATCTCCTGGGCGCTTTCACGATCAATGGTCTCGTCATATTGGCCAAAGATGGGACTTTGTTTGACGTAGTCAGCCCTTTCGGTGTCATTGAGCGGACCAAGACGGGAAGATGGTGGACGGATGAGCGTACGTTGAACCACGCCGGGCACGCCCTTCTTTTCCAATGTGGAAACCAGCGCCTCACCCACACCCAATTGCGTGATTGTCTCGTAGCAATCAAAATCCGGATTGGGCCTAAAAGTGTCAGCTGCTGTCTTGACCGCGCGTTGTTCTCTGGGCGTGTAAGCCCGCAAAGCATGCTGAATGCGATTTCCCAGTTGAGACAGAACTCGGTCGGGAACATCAAGCGGGTTCTGCGTAACGAAAAAGACACTGACGCCCTTGGAACGAATAAGCCGTACGACTTGCTCAACGCGCTCGATCAAAATATCTGGTGCTTCGGTAAACAGCAGGTGAGCTTCATCGAAAAAGAACACCAATCTTGGCTTGTCGGGATCCCCGATTTCAGGCATTTCCTCGAACAACTCCGACAGCAGCCAAAGCAGGAATACGCCGTACAGACGGGGATTCATCATCAATTGGTCTGCCGCCAACACGCTAATGGCACCGCGGCCATCGGGGGTTGTGCGCATGATGTCTGAAATCTTCAAAGCTGGCTCGCCAAAAAACAGCTCGGCGTTTTGTTGCTCCAGAACTAGCAGCTTGCGTTGTATCGCTCCGATCGATTGCCTGTTCACACTGCCATATTCCTGGCTCAGCTCCTTGGCATTATCTGACATGTGCTTGAGCAATGAACGCAAATCGTCCATGTCCAAGAGAAGCAAGCCTTCCTCATCAGCCAGTTTAAATGCGATATTGATTGTGCCCTCTTGGGCATCGGTCAAATCCATCATGCGGGAGAGCAGCAACGGGCCCATTTCAGAGATGGTTGCCCGAATGGGGTGGCCCTTCGTGCCGAACAGATCCCAGAATATGACCGGAAACTCCCGGAACACATACTCGGTAAAACCGATCTTCTCGGCGCGCTCGGTCAAAAATTCCTTGCCTTCGGCTGAACCCATCGCCGCTATGCCCGCCAAATCACCTTTAACATCTGCACAGAACACCGGTACGCCCGCACTGGAAAAGCTCTCTGCCAAAATTTGCAGCGTGACAGTTTTACCGGTACCTGTCGCTCCGGTGATCAGGCCGTGCCGGTTGGCATATTCCAGCGACATATATTCTTTTTTCTGGATGCTATCGTCGGGTTTGCGGCTGGTGCCGATATAGATACTGTTTTCTGGCGCGCTCATGGACAAGCCTTCATTTTATTGTGACCTAACCCGCTATAATGGGGACGTTGCGCCCAAACAATGGGTAAGTCCTTTGGCATTCTCATTTTTTTGCTCAGCCCTCTTGTGCGCGGCAAGTGTGTAAGTCATAAGACGGTTACGTAAACGTCAAAATTAGAGGAGCCTTCCATGGAAGAACTTATCAAGCGGATCACGGACAGCGTGGGCATCGATGCAGACAAAGCAATGAGCGCTGTTGGCGCAATTTTGAGCTTTCTGCAAAACGAAGGCCCTTCAGACCAGGTTTCCGCTATGATCGCAAGTATTCCAGGTGCTCAAGATGCGATTGATGGCATAAGCGGTGGCGGCCTTTCGGGAATGATGCCAGGCGTCATGGGACTAGGTTCACAGCTGATGGGCATGGGACTGGGCATGGGAGAAATTCAAGGCGTTGCCAAGGAAACCATTGGCTTTGCGAAAGAAAACGCTGGTGAGGAAGCCGTTGACGAGGTGATTGCCGCGATTCCCGGGCTCAGCCAGTTCATATAGTAGCGCGGCTCAGAGCGGTAAATCCAACGGTTTTTCCAAAGTTTCGGCACATCAATTGCAACCCTGCTCTCTCATAGGAGTGGTTGATGCAAAGAAGACGGTTTTTGGCCGGAATTGGCACAGTAGCAGTCACCAGTGCGGTAATTCGACCCGCAATGGCACAATCTGCGCGCAGTTTTGGGATCGTTCCGAATACCCATAGTGATCAATCGGCCCGATTCCAAAGCATGATCAACCGGGCTGCGTTACTGGGCAGTCCGATCAGGCTCGAACCTGGAAAGTACCTGATTTCCAATATCGACCTTCCGAGCAACACCAATATTCAGGGTCGCGGCGCCGTTCTCATCGCCAATGGCGACAACCCTCTATTGCGATGTGGCAATGCGAACAATGTCCGCCTGTCCGGCCTGACAGTTCAAAGTGGAGCGCGGGGCCCGAAATCAGACGATGTTGGTCTTTTTGACATCAGAGACGTTCGCGATTTTGCCTTGATTGGCCTCAAGATTGATGGTGCACCCAATGATGCGGCCTATCTTGAAAATGTCTCGGGTCGGATTATTGATTGTCAGATCGAAAATGCCGGTCGCTTTGCAATATTTGCACGACAGAGCGCGAGATTGAACATTCTCAACAATTTCATTTCAGCCTGTGGAGATGGCGGCATCATTGTCCATCGCTGGGAGAATGGCGCCGATGGCACGATTATTGCCAATAACACAATTGATCAAATTGGCGCATCGCGTGGCGGTTGGGGCCAGTGGGGCAACGGCATCAATGTCTTTCGGGCAGATGATGTGATCGTCGAAAACAACGAAATTTCTGACTGCGCATTTACAGCCATTCGCGCCAACACAAC
>JAHEJF010000421.1 GCA_024639025.1 Ahrensia sp.
GGGTAATGCCATAACCAGATGGCTGCCTGATCCAACCCGGGATAATCATGGGTACTGGCTCTATATTCAAGATGAAGACGATCAAAAGATCTGGTCGGTAGGGCGGCAACCAGTCGGTCTGAGAGACGGCACATTAAAGACGGCGTTTCACCAGCACATGATTGAATTCATGCGGCAACATGCTGGTGTCTCCACCAAAATGGAAACCACGATAGCACCCTTTGACGACGTCGAGGTTCGACGTGTTAAAATCACGAACCAAAGTGCCATTCCCAAAAAACTCAAGGTTACAAGTTATGCAGAAGTCGTGCTTGCACCGGCAATCGATGATGAGCGTCATCCTGCATTCAGCAAGCTGTTTGTCGGCAGCACCTTTCTAAACAGTCAGGAAGCTTTGTTGTTTGAGCGCAAGCCCAGACGGCCAGAAACCACGCCACCGGCGCTTGTACACAAATTGGTTTCTGTTGATCACGATATAAAACTGGAAAGCTATGAAACCAGCCGCGCACGGTTCATTGGGCGCAACCAAAATGACAGATCTCCAGCCGGCCTAAAACACGGGCTATCACGTCAAACTGGTTGGACTTTGGATCCTGTCATGGCACTGCAAGCCAGCGTTGCGCTCCAACCTGGTGAAACAAAGCAGTTTTATCTGCTCACAGTAGTGGGTGAAACACGTGCGCATGCGGTCCAGCTTTCAGGTAAATTTGCCGCGGGAGAGCTAAACCGGGTATTTCGCGATTCTGCACTGGAAACGTCCAGGCAAATTCAAAGGCATGAGCTTGATCCATCATATCTGCCCGCCATGCAGGTCTTGTCATCACTTTTGCTACAACCGTCTGCAGCTTTACGCATTCAAAACGATAGAAATGTCGCGACAACCATTGGCCAGTCCGATCTTTGGCGCTTCGGCATATCAGGCGATCTTCCAATTCTAGTGCTTCTAATGGAAGACGAAGTTGAAGTCAGCCTGCTCAATATCCTGATCAAAGCGCAAAGAATTTGGCATGAAACTGGTTTTCAATCCGATCTGGTGATCTTGCGATCGGGTCAAGCAGGCTACGAGGAACCGCTGCGCGAGCGCATTCTTTCAAAACTCCGAGACACAAATGCAGAGGGTTTTTTGGGTCGTCGCGGTGGCATTCACTTGTTGTCTGCTGATCAAATGACCGCTGACCTAAAAGCAGGGCTCCTATTGTCAGCGCATGTTGTCCTGAACGATGATGGAACAGACCTGGCAGATAGTTTGGACCGTGTCTTGGAACTCAGGGAACCGAGGCCAATTTTCGAACCCAATTTGGCAGCCAGCTACAAAAACACTGCGAATCTTGAAAAACCGGTCGATCTCAAATTCGAAAACTCCTACGGCGGGTTTGATCTCGATGCTGGCGAATATGTGATCCATCTCAATTCAGGACAGCATACCCCCGCACCATGGTGCAACGTCATCGCAAATTCAAAATTTGGTACGATTGTCAGCGAAACCGGACTCGGATTTTCTTGGGCGACAAACAGCGGCGAATTCAGGATCACACCCTGGTCGAATGACCCGGTTGCCAACACACCTGGAGAAGTCCTGTATCTGAGGGACGAAATTATTGGTCGCGTATGGACTGTAACTCCCACGCCATTGGGCAACAAATTCGATTGTCAGGTCAGGCATGGTAAAGGCTACACGATCTGGAAGCAGATCAGCCATGACCTCGATCAGGAATTGTTGGTGTTTGTACCGCCAGGCGACAGTGTGAAACTCGTGCGGCTTCGACTTAAAAATCTCGCAGACCATGACCGACGCTTAACGGCAACCTACTATGCCGAATGGTTGCTTGGTGCACTTGGGAGCGCTTCCAAACCCAATGTGAATTGCATCTATCATCCCCCGACACATTCAATACTAGCGAGCAATAATTGGAATCCTGAGTTTGCCGGGCGTTATGCCTTCCTGACGGCTTCACTTGCTCCGCACAGCATAACCGGGGACCGTCATGATTTTCTTGGACGGGAAGGAGATTTATCCAGTCCAGCCGGGATTTTGCAATGGGATCTTGGTGGAAATTTTACATCAGGTGGAGATCCGTGTGCTGCCTATCAAGTATATGTTGAAGTCAAGGCAGGAGAAACGGAAGACGTCATATTCGTTCTCGGAGAAGCCCGGGACATGGATCACTTAAAGCAGCTGACCGGGCGCTGGCAGCAACCCGAAGAAGTCGACAAAGCCCTTGAAGAACTGGCCGAGTTCTGGCGTTCCAGACTTAACGCAATTCAGGTAAAAACGCCTGATCCGTCGTTTGACATGATGGTCAATCATTGGCTGCCTTATCAAAATATTTCATCAAGAATTTTTGCGCGCGCCGGGTTTTATCAGGCTGGCGGCGCATTTGGGTATCGAGATCAGCTGCAAGATATGCTGGCGCTGCTACACATTGACCCCGACATGGTACGGAGCCACATTTTATTCGCTGCAGGTTCGCAATTTGAAGCGGGCGATGCATTACACTGGTGGCACCCGCCAGCGGGACGCGGTGTTCGAACCAGGTGCTCCGATGACTACATCTGGCTTGCATATGTGACTGCAGAATACATCCAGAAGACAGGTGACAGATCCATTCTAGACGTCGAAGTTCAATTCCTGAGCGGTGCAGAGTTATCCGCGGAAGAAGATGATCGCTATGCGCTGTTCGAGAAGGGGGAATACGGCACGCTGTTTGAACATTGCTCCCGCGCATTGGATCGTATGATGGTTACCGGCCGGCACGAATTACCTCTGATCGGCACGGGAGACTGGAATGATGGCATGGATAGGATTGGCGACAAGGGCAGGGGCGAAAGCACTTGGCTGGCATGGTTCCAAATTGCAACCATCGGCAAATTTTCTCCTATTGCGCGCAAGCAGGG
>JAHEJF010000422.1 GCA_024639025.1 Ahrensia sp.
GCATAGGTCACAAGTATGATGAAAAAGAGTGATTTGATTGCATCCCAAAGAACACTGTTGGTATCGCTTCTGCCCAACGCACCAAGCGTCCGAGCTGTTTCTGCAAGCCGCGTTCTCAGCGCCTCAACAGTGGCTGCAATTGCTTCTGAAGATTCTTTGGTAAAATTCGCAAGACGACGCCCAAGAGACAGGTTTTCTAGAGGGGTCGAACCCTGCGCCACACTTGGTTGAATGGAATTTTTGGTGTCGGTTTCTGCAATGCCGGAGTCCTTCTTTTCTTGAATTGTATCCAGTTTTTCGAGCTCTCTAATAAGAGCTTCGCGCGCTTGATCATCTTTCAAAATCTCCACCAGTGCTTTCGCCTGATTTGGCACATCAGGGGCTGGGCGTTCTTGTGGGACAGCGGCTGTCAAAAACATTGAGACCAAAAATGCAAATGTCATTGTCAGTCGAGAGGCGGTTTTGATCATTAGTCTTGAGTCTCGTTAAATGGGAGGAAAGACAGGTGCATAGGCGCTCGTAGCACAGTGCTCAGCCGTTATGACAGAGCAATACTTCATGTACGAGGGCAAAACGGATTTTGGCTCGTATAAATGACGGTTCTGCGCCCGTTGATTCATGCGGCAGGCACAGAGCAGAATACGGCAAATAGAGCGGATTCAAACCTACCATCCACGTAGAGCGTCCCCCTCTCGCCAACATTGATTTCAACTTTTTTCTATAATTTGCGCCCATCGATTGTGAACCCTGCAATACATGATATCGAGTTCTTGGGTCACAAGCTGCCATTCGCCTAGATATCATGTGCGGCAACTTTGTCCACTGAGCCGCCATCCGAGCTCCAGAATGTCATTCGTTCGACAAAAAGGCAGCTTTCGGAATGTTGCACTGCAGCGCTTGGCAGTGTTGCGAAGGTCCGCTAAGGGCCGGAACAACTGCGCTGATGCCCGTTGAAGTGCGGTCAAAAAGGATTGCCGACAGAGAGGTTTCCAGACTTTTGATCCGAACTGTAACTGCAGGTTGCGTCAGGTTCAGCATCTGCGCTGCCTTGTGCACACCGCCCAGCCGGACAACCACAAGAAAGGGTTTCAGATATTCCGGATTGCCCCTTGCCATTGCGTCCTGCAACAAAACGAAGAATTTGTTTTCCGATGATAGCGCGACTGGAACACTCCGCAGCAGGAAAGTAAATTTGGCGGCATCAATTCAATGCTTGCCCGAACAATCGGTTGAAGGCACCATCAGCAGTCGAAAACCCTTCCCCCTTTGGCAAGGTCAATCCATTAATGCGCTCGTCCAGCCGACTTGCACTCGACAACGCGCCGCGTCTGGACAGTCCGGGACTTGCGGTTGCGTCATTGTGTGCAGCCGTAGCCCTGGCGTCGTCCATTGATGCCATCGTAAAACTCCTGTCCGGCGGCTATCCTGTTCATCAGCTTCTGGCGGTCCGCGCCGGCGTGGCTCTGCCTCTGCTCGCCCTGTTCGTGTTGTGGCGGGAAGGAACGCTTTCGCTACCTCGTGCCCAGTGGAAACTGGTTGGCTTGCGTGGCCTGGTCATGGCAACCGCCTATCTGGGGTTCTCCATGGCGGTGGCAACATTGCCGCTTGCCAGTGGCGTTGCCATCTATTTCACCATGCCGCTGTTTGTGGCAGCGCTCGCAGGCCCGGTATTGGGCGAACTTGTACCGGCCCGGCGCTGGCTGCTGATCGCGGCAGGCTTCACCGGTGTGCTGATCATGATCCGTCCCGGCAGCACGGTGTTTGAACCTGCTGCCCTGCTCGCACTTTATGCGGCATTCGGCTATGGCTGCAGCCAGTTGATCACCCGATCGCTCACCGGCCAGGTCCCCTCGGCCATTCTCGCTTTCTGGGGAAATGCTTTCTATCTTCTGCTCGCCATCATTCTTGCGGTTTTGTTCTCCGGCTTCGGCAATCCTGACGGCCTGCATCCATCCATTGCGTTCCTGACCCGCAGCTGGCAGATGCCGGCCCCGGCCGACTTCGCGTTGATGGCATCTACCGGTGTCCTGTCTGCCGGCGCCATGGTGCTGTTTGCAACTGCATACCGGTTGGGACAGGCCAACTTTGTCGCGCCGTTCGAGTATTCAGCCATGCTGTGGGCAACGCTCTATGGCATCTTCCTGTTTGCCGACCTGCCCGATGCCTATACCATAACCGGCGGCAGTGTCGTGGCGCTTGCAGGCCTGACAATGTTATGGCTGGATACGCGAGCGCGACGCTTACCACACCCGGTCGGCGGATCATCACGATCCAGCAGGAATTCCGTTGACAAGGAGACCATGACCCCATGACGACCATTCCCTCCGTTGCAGCGGCTGAGACCATTGAACTTGAACCCGCAGGCGTGCGCGCCGGCGCAGACAGCGGCAATCCCGAAACCTCGGTCAGGGAAATCAGCAGCGGCAAAGGCATCGATGTCGGCATATGGGAATGCACACCCGGCGGCTGGCCAATTGAAAACCGGCCCAATACCGAGGTTTGCTCCATTGTATCAGGATCAGGCGTGATTACCGATGCGGACGGGACAAAGCGGCAGCTTGAAGCAGGCACCGTGCTTACCTTGCCGAAAGGCTGGTCCGGGCGCTGGGACATCACGTCCACCTTGCGCAAGGTGTACGTAATCGTCGCCTGACAATTGCAGGCGAAACGGGTGTGGGCACCGGTGGACCCATGCAGGTGTCCCATCAATCGCAGGTGCTTGCGACCAAGCCGATGTTACGGAAAATTCACTGTACGGGTGTCTGGCCGCGATGTTTAACTTGCAGTCTGGCTGAGAAGGGACTGCGGTAACTGCAAATTCTGGAGCGCTTCCATGACAACCGACCCGATCGATCCGCGCATCTACGACCTTTATGACGAATACTG
>JAHEJF010000423.1 GCA_024639025.1 Ahrensia sp.
ATGGCGTGTTCAACGGCTCGCGTTTCAGAAATGAATGCGCCCCCAAGATGCTCAAATTCATGCAGACAGCGGCCCAAAGCCGCAAGCCTGCAAAACCAAAATTGCGCGCAGTTTCCTAGGAAATTTTCCATAACATATTGTTATTAAAGGGATTTGCCGATCAACGGATTGGCAGATTTTGCGCGTTTGCGCCGCTCTCACTTAACCATATTAGCATCTGACCTGTGGCGCGATGTTGTTTTTGCCGTCCGTCGATGGTTAACTCTTCGTTAATCAGTGCGTAAGGTTGGAAGTTGTGTAATGGCAAGAGTTTTTAAGCGAGGGTGCGTTGTATCGGCACTTGGACTGCTGGCCTTTTCAACAGTGCCATCTTCCGCGACCGGCAGCTCAGCCATGATTACCGGAAAACTGACGTCGCAGCCCATTGGTCACTATGAGTTTTGCCTTGCTTATGCTGATGAGTGCCGTCAGCAGCGCGGTGTCAGTCTCGAGCCGATCAAATTGACCAAGAAGATCTGGACTTCGATCGTCAATATCAATTCAGCCGTCAACATGGTCATCGAGCCAAAAAGCGATTTTGATATTTTCGGAAGGGAAGAGGTTTGGACATTTCCAGATGCCGCCGGTGATTGCGAAGACTATGTCTTGTTGAAGCGGCAATTGCTTATCAATGAGGGCGTTTCACCGTCGGCCTTGCTGATCACGGTTGCCCGCCGCCCCAATGGCGAGGGACATGCCGTGCTGACAGTGCGCACGGATCGTGGAGACTTCATCCTTGATAATCTGACCAGTCAGGTACGTGCGTGGGAGCAGACACCGTATAAATATCTCAAGCGTCAGTCTGAACGCCATGCCGGTCATTGGGTGTCGATCAAGACAACCGATATGACGGTGGTTGGCTCTGTCGAGAAAGCCAAATAGGCGGCTGCATCAGGCGTTGCCAATGAGCATGCCAGCTGCGAATACCAAAATACCCCCCAGCATCACCTGGAAGATTGCCCGACTCCATGGCGTTTCCATGAACTTATTTTGAATCCACGTGATTGCCAGCAATTCGATGCCAACCAGGATGAACGCAATGATGGTGGCGGTCCAGAAATGCGGGATCAAATAGGGCAATGCGTGACCCAGTCCACCAATCGTTGTCATGATGCCGGTCGCCAAACCCCGCTTTATCGGTGAGCCGCGGCCAGAAATCACGCCGTCGTCGGAAGCCACCTCGGTGAAACCCATCGAGATGCCGGCGCCGATTGAGGCTGCCAATCCGACCAGAAATGTTGTCCAAGTGTCATGGGTTGCAAATGCGACCGCAAATATGGGTGCCAGCGTCGACACGGAGCCATCCATCAATCCTGCCAATCCCGGCTGCACATAAGTCAGAATGAACTGTTTGCGCTCGGCTGCTTCCTCCTCCTCTTGCACATCTTCGGGTGCATGCTTGGCCTCTAATTGCTGCGCCGTTGTCTGGTGACCGCTTTCAGCAATCGCCAACTCACCCAATAATTGTCTCGTATCCGCATCCTGTGTGCGTTGCGCTGCCCTGAGATAGAATCTGTGCGCCTGGCCTTCCATTTCACTGGCCATGCCGCGCACCTTTTCAATGCCCAAAGGTCGCACCAGCCAGTCAGGTTTACGCTCGTAATACCCCTTGACGTGCTCACGCCGAATGAGCGGGATCGTGTCTCCAAAACGCTTCTTGTGCATGGCGATCAATCTGTCCCGATGACCGTGCTCTTCAACCGCCATATCCTCGAAAATGCGCGCTGAAGCGGGATAGTTTTCCCGCAAGCCATCCGCATAGGCCAAATATATGCGCGCATCATCCTCTTCTGATGAAATTGCCAGCGCCAGCATTTCCTGTTCGGTCAAGCTGTCAAAGTCACGACGCGCGTTCGGCCAAAATCGATTCAGCATGTTCACTCCAAGTTTTAGAATTGTTCTAAACTATGAACTGATTGTGAAGGGGTCAAGCATGTAATTCGCTTTAAACAAGGCCTACATTTGACTTCAAAGAAGCGCTCTGCATTGATTTGCTGCAAAGTCAGCTGGGAGCAGTTTGTTACGACACGGGAGAATTGGATTGACACAGGCGACTGACAGTATCAGGTCCAGATTGGGCAAGTGGCTTGCCGAAATCCTCCTGCGCGAATCATCGGGCTACAGGCCCTATACGCCATCTGACCCGCAGACATTGTACCGCTCGCTGGAACCGGGTGACATTTTACTTGTCGAGGGCAACCGCAAAGTGTCTGCCGCCATCAAATACTTGACTCAGTCCACATGGAGCCATGCGGCACTCTATGTCGGTGATGCACTTGATGAGGTCGATGAAGAGGGCGATCGCAAGCGGCTTATTGAGGTCAATCTTGGGAAGGGGTGCACCGCAGAACCTCTTGAAAAGTACAAGACTTTCAACACGCGCATTTGTCGTGCAGCCGGTTTGACGCCGGAGGACCGTCAGTTGGTCGTGGATTTCATGATTTCGAAGATCGGCCTGGAATATGACACCAAGAATATTCTGGATATGGCAAGATATCTTCTTCCGACACCGCCAGTGCCCGTTCGCTGGCGGCGGCGAATGATTGAGTTTGGCTCGGGAGACCCGACACGGGCGATATGTTCAACGCTGATTGCGCAGGCATTCCAAGAGATCAAATATCCGATCCTGCCCGAGATCACGGGCGCCCCGGGACGCGCGCGCGCCACGTCCGACTATTCGCGGCGTGAAATCCTGCATATCAGGCATCATTCCCTCTTCACGCCAAGAGATTTTGATTTGTCGCCCTATTTTCGAGTGGTCAAACCCACGCTTGAGTTCGGTTTTGACTACAAGAAACTCGTATGGAGCCAACGCTCGGCCGCCGAAGTGCAGGCCGAGGCG
>JAHEJF010000026.1 GCA_024639025.1 Ahrensia sp.
TTGCTTCCTGCAACATCAACTGGCGGACAACCAGCGCCTTTGCCGCAGCGATCAATGCTTCACCGGGCGTCTGTGCTGGGTGATGCTGTGCTTCGGCCAAGATATCGGCTTCAGCGATAGACACACCATCGACCGATATTTGAGCCAACACAGGTTTGGCTTTTGGTGGCACTTCTGTGTCTGGCTCGACATATCCATCATAGCCACGTTGTGCACCCTGGGCGGTTTGTGTCGAGCCTTTACAATTACTGCCGCATGTTGATGGAGGTTCAATGAAAGGGTCTTTGAGCAAGGTCACCATCACATCACTCCGCCGGAATTTTCGGTGCAGGCCGCTCATTTCGCTGCCTGACCACTTGATAACCCGGACGCCAGAAATACCGGATTGGAACGCTGAGCATGTGAACGAGCCGCGAAAACGGGAACAACAAGAAGATGGTCAGTCCCAAAATCAAATGCGCCTGATAGGGGAATGCCAAACCAGAGATCAGATCCGCCGTGCCCTCGGTGCGGAAGGTCAAAATACGTTGCGCCCACTCTGACAAACGAAGCATCACCGATCCGTCAGCATGTTGCAGCGAGAATGGAACCGTCAGCAGCCCAAGCGCCAATTGCACCCACAGGATCAACAATATTGCCGTATCAGAAAAGGTGGAAGTTACCCTAACGCGGGCATCGAACAAGCGCCGGTGTGCCAGCATCGAGATACCGACAAAACAGATTATTCCAGCAATGGAACCAGCAATGATGGCGAGCAATTGCTTGCTCTGCGCCGAGATGAAGTGCTCATAGATGAAATGGGGTGTCAGCAATCCTATCGCGTGCCCAAAGAACAGAAAGATGATGCCGACATGGAAAAGAATCGATCCCCAATAAAGTTGTTTGCGGCGCAGGAGTTGGCTGGACCCAGAGCGCCATGAATAGGGCTCGCGGTCATAGCGCAAGATGCTGCCAATGATCATGACGGCCAAGGCAATATATGGATACACTCCGAACAGAAGCTGATGAATGATGTCAGGCATGATTATCTTGCCTCCCTTTGTACAGCATTTGCATTGGGATTTTTCTCGAGATTGTCTGCTTTTCGCTGCGAAGCCCGGATTTGTCTTTGCATGCGATCCGGACCGCAATCCCCTTCGCCTGAATTGCCGCCAAAGGTGACAACTTCTTCCTCCCAGATCGCATCAAGCGCTTCCAGGTCATCAGGGTCATCTTCCGGCCGTGCCAGAATTGTTTCGACCAGTGAGGCATCAGGTTTTGACTTGGCAAATTTTTCCAATGCCCAGAATGCCTTTGCGTAGATCGACTTGCGCTTTTTGAGCCGCTCACGCATCGCGGTGATGATATGGAGCGTTTGCGACAACAGCTCGCGCGCTTCCTGTTCCGATCGCGTGGAGGCATATTCGAGGAACAATGGCAGATAGTCGGGCAGTTCTCTCTCATTGATTGCAAACCCTCCGGTCTCATAAACCGACATCAGGTCGACCATCGCCTGGCCACGATCACGGCTTTCTCCATGCACGTGCTCAAACAAGTGCAGTGAAAGCGATCGCGTACGATCAAACAAATGCACGTATCGTTCCTGCATGTCATACAGATCGCCCTCGGCGATGTTGCGGGCAAGTTCAATCAGAAGACTGGTTTCCTTGTCCTTCGACTGATTTCCGCTTTCCAGCACACCGATCAATCCAGGCAAGGCCTGATGAATTTCCTGCGACGGATAGGAAAGCAGAATAGATGCTGTCTTGAGAACCATGATCATCAGCTGAACTCCTTGAAGAGATCTGTCGGGGTTTGTGTGGTGCGTGGTTTCTTGCCGCCAAACAGGTCGCTGTCTGCGCCACCGGCAGAACATCCGTTCCCGAACGAGAAGCCGCAGGAGCCGCGAAGATCGTAGGCATCTTCAGTGATCTCGCGGTGCGATGTCGGGATGACGAAACGATCTTCGTAATTGGCAATCGCCATGATGTGGTACATGTCTTCAATCATTTGGCTGGTCAGAGCGACCTGCTTGGCAATCGCCTCATCGATCACACCATCAATGGTTTTCGTGCGCATATAAGAGCGCATCGCCAGCATGCGTTCCAAGGCCGAAACGACGGGTTCTTCCTTGCCAGCGGTCAATAGATTGGCCAAATAGCGTACTGGAATACGAAGCGAGCGGACGTCGGGGAGCGCACCGTCCCACTCAATCTTCCCTGCTTCCGCAGCCGATTGAAGTGGCGACAGAGGCGGGATGTACCAAACCATTGGCAAGGTCCGGTATTCCGGATGAAGCGGGAACGCGACTTTCCAGTCCATTGCCATTTTGTACACTGGTGATTGCTTGGCGGCTTCAAGCCATGCTTCTGGAATGCCCTGTTTTCTGGCTTCCGCGATGACTTCCTCATCATTGGGATCAAGGAAGACCTTCAGTTGTTCTTCGTAAAGGTCCTGTTCATTACCCGTCGATGCAGCTTCGGAAATCTTGTCGGCATCATAGAGAAGAACACCAAGATAACGGATGCGTCCGACACATGTTTCCGAACAGACGGTAGGCTGCCCAGCTTCGATGCGAGGATAGCAGAAAGTACATTTTTCAGATTTGCCAGACTGCCAATTGTAATAGATCTTTTTGTAGGGACAGCCCGATACACACATGCGCCATCCGCGGCATTTCTCCTGGTCGATCAGCACAATGCCGTCGTCTTCGCGCTTGTAGATTGCACCGGATGGGCATGCCGCAACGCAAGTGGGATTGAGGCAATGCTCACACAATCGCGGCAGATACATCATGAAAGTGTTTTCGAACTCGCCGTAGATTTCTTTCTGGACACCCTCGAAATTGTAGTCCTTGGAACGTTTGGAGAATTCGCCACCAAGGATCTCTTCCCAGTTGGGACCCCATTCGATCTTGTCCATGCGCTCACCTGTAATGGCTGAACGCGGACGCGCTGTCGGGGAAGCCTGGACTTCGCCTGCCGTTTGCAAATGGCCATAGTCGAAATTGAACGGCTCGTAATAGTCGTCAATTTCTGGCAGATCCGGATTGGCAAAGATCTTTGCCAGAATGCGCCACTTGGTCCCCATTTTGGGTTCGATTTTGCCGTTGGCCTTACGGGTCCAACCGCCGTTCCAAGCTTTCTGGTTTTCCCAATCCTTTGGATAGCCAATGCCCGGTTTGGTTTCGACGTTATTGAACCAGGCATATTCAACACCTTCGCGATTGGTCCAAACGTTCTTGCAAGTCACAGAGCAAGTATGACACCCGATACACTTGTCGAGATTCAGAACCATGCCTATTTGAGCGCGGATTTTCATTCTGCCGCCTCCTTGTTTACAGGTGATGCAATGGATGGAGATTTAGATTGGCCTTCTTGGTATGGACCTTCCATCCAGTCGACCTTTTTCATTTTGTGAACGATGACAAACTCGTCCCGGTTCGACCCAACGGTGCCGTAATAGTTGAACCCGTAGGATTGCTGCGCATAACCGCCGATCATGTGGGTGGGTTTGGTGATCGCTCGCGTCACAGAATTGTGGATACCGCCGCGTTGTCCCGTGATCTGGGACCCGGGCGTATTCACGATCTTCTCCTGCGCATGGTACATGTAGATCGTACCCTCCTTCATGCGCTGGGATACAACGACACGAGCGACAATCGCACCGTTCACATTGAAGACCTCGACCCAGTCATTGTCGACCAGATCGGCCTTGGCCGCGTCGACCTCGGATATCCAGACAACCGGACCCCCACGATTGAGAGTCAACATCATCAAATTGTCAGAATAGGTTGAGTGAATGCCCCATTTCTGGTGCGGGGTTATGAAGTTGAGAACAACTTGCTTCTCCCCATTGTTTTTTGCATCGATAACCGGACCAACCGCCTTGGTATCAATCGGTGGGCGATAGACGCAGAATGCTTCGCCAAATGCTCGCATCCAAAGGTGGTCTTGATAGAGTTGCTGCCTGCCTGACAATGTCCGCCAGGGAATGAATTCGTGAACATTCGTATAGCCGGCATTGTAGCAGACTTTCTCGGACTCAAGACCTGACCATGTGGGCGATGAAATGATCTTGCGCGGCTGAGCAACCACATCGCGGAAGCGGATTTTTTCATCCTCCTTGGGCACCGCCAGATGTTGGTGCTCAAGGCCAGTGAACTTCTCAAGCGCTTCCCATGCCTTGACCGCAACTTCGCCATTTGTTTCAGGTGCCAGCGACAAGATGACTTCGGTTGCATCTATCGCACTGTTGATTTTGGGCCTTCCCTTAGTCAGTCCCTCTTCAGTGACCACGCCATTGAGTTTGCCCAACAGTTCCACTTCATGCTCGGTGTTCCAGGCAATGCCCTTGCCGCCATTGCCAAGCTTGTCCATGAGCGGCCCGAGCGCCGTGAATTGCTTGTATAGATTTGGATAATCGCGTTCGACGACAGCAACGATTGGCATCGTCTTACCCGGAATGGGTTCGACCTCGCCCTTCTTCCATTCTTTGACGTCAAAGGGTTGCGCCAGTTCATTGGCGCTGTCGTGCTGAATTGGCAGCATGACAATATCTTTTTCCTTGCCCAGAATCTCCGGAGCGACATCTGAAAACTTCTTGGCGATGCCTTTAAAGATGTCCCAGTCACTGCGGGCTTCCCAAGCCGGATCAGCGGCGCTGGTCAACGGATGAATGAAGGGATGCATGTCTGACGTGTTCAGATCATCCTTCTCATACCATGTGGCCGTAGGCAGAACGATGTCCGAATAGACACATGTCGTGGACATGCGGAAGTCCAGCGTGACGAGCAAATCGAGTTTGCCTTCCGGAGCCTCATCATGCCAAACCGCTTCCTTGCCACGTTGTCGACCTTCTTCACCCAGATCCTTGCCCAGAACGCCATGTGATGTACCGAGCAGATGTTTGAGAAAATACTCGTGGCCTTTGCCGGAAGATCCCAGCAAGTTCGAGCGCCAGACAAACAGGTTACGCGGCCAGTTACGCTCATCATCCGGATCCTCGCACGACATGCTGAGTGCACCCGATTTCAACTGCTCGGCCACAAAATCCTTAGGCTCTTTCTTGGACTTGGCTGCCGCTTTGGCAACCTCGAGTGGATTGGTCTGCAGTTGCGGTGCAGATGGCAACCAACCCATCCTCTCGGACCGAATATTGTAGTCAATCAGCGTTGCATCCCAATCACCTTCCGGCGCGGTGGGCGACAGGATTTCATCGACTTTCAGTGTTTCGTAACGCCACTGATCGGTGTGCGCGTAGAAGAAGGATGTTGAATTCATCTGGCGCGGTGGACGGTTCCAGTCCAACCCGAATGCCAGGGGCAGCCAGCCTGTTTGAGGCCGAAGTTTTTCCTGACCGACATAGTGGCTCCAACCGCCACCAGACTGGCCGATACAACCACACATGATCAACAGATTGATGATCCCGCGATAGTTCATATCCATGTGATACCAGTGGTTCAGGCCAGCACCGAGAATGACCATAGAGCGGCCATTGGTCTTCTCCGCATTGAGCGCAAACTCCCGTGCAACGCTGATAATATTGGCAGCAGGAACACCTGTGATTTTTTCAGCCCATGCTGGCGTGTAAGGCAGGTTTTCATCGAAGGACTTCGCGCTGTTCTTGTCATTCAAGCCGCGATCCAAACCATAATTGGCCATAAACAGATCAAAGACGGTTGCAACAAGCGCGTCGCCGTCAGAGAGCTTGACCCTTTTGGCAGGTACCTTTCGAACCAGAACGCTATCATGATCCGTCCCTTCAAAGTGGTCATGTTCGCGGTTGCCAAAATAGGGAAATGCAACATCTGCAATGTCATCGTGATCCTGCTCCAAGATGAGGCTCATCTCCAGATCCTGGTGATTTCCCTTTTCGTCTTCGCCCTTGAGATTCCATTTGCCTTGCTCACCCCATCGGAAACCAATGGAGCCCAAAGGTACAGTTACCTTTCCTGTTGCTGCATCAATTGCGACTGTTTTCCATTCCGGATTGTTTTTCTCTCCGAGATTGCGGGGAAAGTCGGCTGCACGAAGCTGGCGGTCTGGTACATACTGACCGTTCTTCTTCACCAATCGAACCAACATCGGCATGTCGGTATATTGGCGACAATACTTCTCGAAATACTCAGCCTGGCGATCAAGGTGAAATTCTCTGAGAATCACATGACCCATCGCCATGGCCAATGCGGCATCGGTTCCCTGTTTGGGGTGCAGCCACATGTCGGAGAACTTGGCCGCCTCGGAATAGTCAGGCGATACCACGACTGATTTCGCACCCTTGTATCGCGCTTCAGTGTAGAAATGCGCATCGGGTGTTCGCGTTTGCGGCACGTTGGAACCCCAAAGCATCAGGAAGCCGGAATTGTACCAGTCAGCAGATTCGGGCACATCTGTTTGCTCTCCCCAAGTCATGGGAGAAGCAGGCGGCAGATCGCAATACCAATCGTAGAACGACATGCATGTGCCACCCATCAAGGACAAATATCTCGACCCAGCAGCATAGGAAACCATAGACATCGCCGGGATCGGCGAGAAACCAATAACGCGATCCGGGCCCCATTTCTTAGCTGTGTAGGCATTGGCGGCCGCAATGATTTCATTGACTTCATCCCACGTGGCTCGAACAAACCCGCCATGTCCGCGAAGTTTGATATAATCTTGCCGTTTCTCTGGGTTGGACTGAATCGCTTCCCATGCCCCTACAGGCGTTTTAACAGCTCGCTCTTTGCGCCACAGCTTGAGCAGCCGAGAGCGAACAAGAGGATATTTCACCCGATTGGCCGAGTACATGTACCAGGAATAGCTCGCACCACGAGAGCAACCGCGCGGTTCATGGTTGGGCAAATCAGGCCGGGTACGTGGGTAATCGGTCTGCTGCGTTTCCCAAGTGACAATGCCTCCCTTGACATAGATCTTCCAGGAGCATGACCCGGTGCAGTTGGCGCCGTGGGTGGAGCGCACGATTTTGTCGTGTTGCCAACGCTTGCGATAGGCATCTTCCCAATCGCGGTTTTCATTGGTGACAACACCATGGCCATCGGAATAGGTGTCGACATTCTTCTTTGCCAGAAAGTTGAGACGATCGAGGAGATGAGACATGTTCGGTACTTCCCTGATTGAGATGAATAGCGAGGCCGGGTCACGGACGCGGCCTCACCAGTTTGTGCTACGGGTTTTTGATGTATGCGTTCGGTCGCAGGTAGAACCACCAATTGATGGCGATGCAGACTGCGTAGAAGATCGCAAATCCATACAATGCGTATTCCGGCGTGCCAGCGCTGAGCTGTTCACCAAACACTTTCGGGATGATAAATGCGCCGTAGGCGGCAACCGCAGCTGTCCAACCAAGAACCGGACCAGCCTGCTCCTTGTTGAAGGCAACCGCAATTGTTCGGAATGTCGATCCATTACCAATGCCTGTGGCGGCAAACAGGATCAGGAACAGGCCGAGGAATGGCCAGAAAAACTGTTCCGGTGTCGCTGATGCGTATGCCGCTTGAATGAAGTAAGCAACACCCAGCGCAGATGCGACCATCACAACGGAAATCCATTGTGTAACGCGTGCGCCACCCAATTTGTCAGCCATCATGCCGCCAACCGGGCGGATCAGCGCGCCGATAAAGGGGCCCATCCAGGCATAGGTCAGCGCACTGGGTCCGTTTGGATTGGCCATATCGTGGGTCAACACACCATCCACCATCAAGTGCTGGAAGCCGAAGACCACTTTGATGGTCAAGGCCAAGGCTGCTGAGTAGCCAATGAATGAGCCGAACGTCATCGTATAGATCACGGTCATTGCCCATGTGTGTTTGTTGCCAAAAATCTTGTACTGTCGAGTGAGGTTCTGACCGACTGCTCCGGGGATCATTTTGAGCAGCACGACAGTCAGCGCGATGACGATCGGCAAAACAATCCATTTGGACACCATCCAACCGGAGCCACCTACACCGGCTGGCAGCAAAAGCCACAGACCAAATGCGGCTGCAAAAAAGCCGACCAGCAACATGCCGGATATCGTGGCAAATGAACCAATGGGGCTTGGAATATCCGGTGAGACATGCTCATCGCGAATATTATTCATTCCCCACCAGCCAATGAATGCCAGCGGCACGAGTGCCAGGAGCCAAACAAGGCCGGCATTTTGAATATAGGTTTCTGTTCCAGCGGGGATCTTGCCGATCAGTGTGCCAGATGTGTTGACGAGAGTTCGGCTTTCACCACCGAACAGGCCAAATGTCATGACCAGCGGGATGACGATCTGCATAGTTGTGACGCCAAAATTACCCAATCCAGCATTCATGCCGAGCGAATAGCCCTGCATCTTCTTTGGAAAATAGAAGCTGATGTTGGACATTGAGGACGAGAAGTTGCCGCCTCCTATGCCAGACAGAAAGGCTAGGATCTGGAACTGCCATAGCGGAGTGTTGGGATTTTGCAATGCAATGCCTGCGCCAGCAGCAGGTATCATCAACAGTGCGGTTGTGAACACGATCGTGTTTCTGCCACCTGCGATACGAATGAAAAATGTGCTGGGAATGCGAAGCGTTGCCCCGGTAAGACCCGCAATCGCAGCCAATGTGAACAATTGGGACTTCTCAAAAGGGAAGTCGAGATTGATCATCTGAACAGTTATGATCCCCCAGTAGAGCCAAACGGCAAAGCCGCAGAGCAGGCTGGGTATGGAGATCCAGAGATTGCGATTGGCGATCTTCTTGCCTTCGCCCTGCCAAAAGGCTTCATCTTCCGGATTCCAATTTCGTAGGTCTTGTCCCACTTTCTTTCTCCTGTAATGGCTGTTAGTTCGCCAGCCGGTTTGATGAGCCCACCTCCGGCGGGCTCATCTGTAAATTCTCAACTCTGTTTGGCCGCTTCTTTGGACTTGAGTGTCTCTAGTGCGAGCTCCAGGTCGGCGTTGGCCTTGATCGCTTTCGCCTTGATGGTCTCAATATTGGCTGCTGCAAAATTCGCGCGCTCTTCATCCTCTTGGCGCGTTGAAAAACGAACCAGAAAGGCAAGAAACGATGCGGCAGTCACAACCATGCCGATGATCAGAAACGCCTCAGACCAGTCGATGGCACCCTTGAACAAGAAGCCTGCCGCAACCGCGCCGGCATTACCTCCCGCGCCAACAACGCCAGCAACGGCGCCCAGGGCCTTTTTGTTAATGAAGGGAACGACCGAATAGGTGGCGCCCTCTGCCATCTGGGTGAATAGGGAGAATACGATAAGCGTCGGAATCGCCAGGAACAGCACCTGCATCTGGCTGAACACCATCAATGCCAAGCCTTCACAGAACAGGCAGATGAAAAGCCAGAAGGCGCGGCCTTTCAGGCCCCACAGCGCGCCGTAATTGTCTCCGAAGATACCGCCGAGTGTTCTGGCAAAGATGTTCATCAGTCCGAACGATGCTGCCACACCACCCGCGGCAACGAGGCCAAGGTCGAAATAGTCAGCGAAGTAAAGAGCCGCCACATTATTGACTGTCAATTCAATGCCAAAACATGCGCCATAGATCAGGAACAGCACCCAAACCCGGCTGTCCTTGAGCGCTTCGAAGTAATCTGCAGTGACGCTCTTTTGCGGCGGCATCAAGCCTTTTGCACGCAACTCGGCGTAATTGCCGTCCGGCGCATCCTGGGTCAGGTGGTAGTAGGCGATACCGGTCAGGAAGATTGCGATACCAACAACCACCATTGACAGACGCCAGCCAACTGCTTCGGTAAAGCCAAAGCCAAGCACGAAAATCGAAAAGATCATCGGCATGACGAACTGGGTGACGCCGCCACCCAAATTACCCCATCCAGCGGATGTGGCATTTGCCTGTCCAACGACATTGGGCGCAAACATCACCGATGTATGGTATTGCGTGATCACAAAGGACGCACCAATTGCACCGATTGCCAGCCTGAACATTAGAAAAGTCTGGAAGTCATGAGCCAAACCAATGCCCATGACCGGCAAAGCGCCGAGTGTGAGCAGGCCCGTATATGTCAGGCGAGGTCCGATCCGGTCACAGAGCCAACCGATCAACAGTCGCGCAAAGATTGTAACAGCAACCGATGCGATAATCGTCCAACCGACCTGCTCTTTCGTCAGGTTCAACTCGTCGCGCACAATCAGCATCAGTGGTGCGATGCCAAACCATGCAAAAAAGCAAAGAAAGAACGAAAACCACGTCATGTGGAAGGTGCGGATTTGCACCATGGATATCTTGAAAAAGTTCCCCCACAGGCTGGTTGCTTTGTTTTGCAGTTCCATCGAACTGTCCCCTCTATTGTGTAACCCGATGCCAATTTCCAAATTTGTCAGGTCCCATGCCGACAAGGTTTGGATGGCACCAAACGAATTTGATGGGGCGACAATCCTCCTCTTTTCATTTGTGAATTTGATCCAGATCAAATCCACAAGCTATTGAAGTAAAAACAATAATCGCATTGGAAAAATTTGGGTGTGCGTATGCAAAATGCAGTGAGCCCAACTGCGGAATACATTTGCCTCTTGAAAACTTGGTCAATTGGTGACTTGATAAATATCAACCCAATTTTTGGAGCCCATATCATGCGTCCTGACGACCTTCCCCGGATTCGGGAGCTACCATTGTTCCAGAGCATGGACGTTGCGAGCTTTGAGGCGTTGACGAAGGCTGCCTACTTGCAGCACTTTCCGCCACAAGTGGAATTGATCCATGAGGGCGATCCCGCGGATTTTCTCTACATCGTCGTGGAGGGGGCTGTTGAACT
>JAHEJF010000027.1 GCA_024639025.1 Ahrensia sp.
AGCATCTCTGCTGCCGATACATAGTCATCCATGGGCATGTCGATCGGATCGAGGTGCCGTGCAATCACAAAGCTGCCGTCTTGCAACTCGGAATAGCGGGTACCCCGGGTTTCTGTCTCGCCCACCACCGCCAAGCCAGATCCCAATGACAAGCAATCAATTGCCGGCACTTTCATGTCTGCCTGGGGATAGCGAAAACTGCGGGTGACCGATATTTGATGGGTATGTGGCCTGGTCTTCCTTGTTGTCTTTCTGAGCTGCTTTTTGAGTGCATAGCCGACATAGTCGTCGCGCGCTGACTGCAACCATGCCCATCCATTGGCCGCATCAAACAGCTGGACCGGGTCGCCAAACAGTAATTGGGTGTCTATGCCTGATTTCAAATCCGGTTCGCGACGAAGGTCCATGACCGGCGCATTGACGTAATACAACTGGCCTTCAGTGAAAGTACCGGCCTTGACCCTCCCCTTCAATTTCTCATCGGCCAGATCAGCCCGATAGGCATGCAGACGTCTGTCCAGCGAACCGATCAATTGGGAAGCTCCTGGCCCTTTTCGATGATATTGTCGGCAAAGCGTTCGAGGTAAAGCGCACCTTCGACAGTGCGTGAAATGATCACGTTGCGCCGGTCGCGCGGATCACGATGTCTGCTGACCAGCTTCATCATGCCCATTGTATCCAGAGCACGCGTAATCACCGGCTTGGACACGCCCAAATGAGCCGCCAGACCACGAACAGTATGCGGCGGTGGATCAAGATAGATCGTCAACAGGATCGCCGTCTGGCGCATGGTCAGATCAGGTGCACTGTCGCGCACTTCTGCCAGATTGACCGAGTGCCAAAGGGTGAGAGCCTGGCTGGGTTTGAGAGTTACCGGCATGAAACGCTTCGCTAATGTTACGGACCCGAACTAATATGCGCGATTCATGCACCGTTGCGCAAGCGATTGGTTCCGATATTCACCAATCAAGCATAGCGATTCTGGATGGCGGCAAACAGCGCCCTGATCGCCTGAGCTTCGCCACCAACGGGTGCATGCAGTTTTGGCGTGGGCGTCCAGGCGAAGATGTCAAAATGAGCCCAGCTTACTTCCTCGGTGACAAACCGTTGCAAGAATAAGGCAGCGGTGATCGAACCTGCAAATCCGTCCGTGGTTACATTGTTCAAGTCGGCAACCTTGGAGGCAAGCGGTGTATTGTAGTTTTGCCAAAGCGGCATGCGCCACAACGGGTCACGCTGTGCGGCACTCGCCTCGTCCAGCGAGCCAGCCAGGTCTTCATCATTGGTATAAAAAGGGGCCAGTTCCGGCCCCAGCGCTACACGCGCGGCACCGGTCAGTGTTGCCATATCAATGACAAGATCGGGGTTTTCTTCGCACGCCAGGGCCAAGGCATCAGCCAGGACAAGACGACCCTCTGCATCTGTGTGACCGATTTCCACAGTAAGGCCTTTGCGACTGGTCAAAATATCGCCGGGACGAAATGCATCACCCGATATCGAATTTTCGACGGCCGGAATCAGCACGCGTAACCGAACCGGCAGTTTGGCCTCCATGATCATCTTCGCCAGACCCAGCACGTTGGCAGCACCTCCCATGTCCTTCTTCATGTTGCGCATGGAACTTGCCGGCTTGATGTCCAGTCCGCCCGTATCGAAAGCCACACCCTTGCCCACCAGCGTCAGCTTGGGCGCCTTTTTGTCACCCCAGGCCATGTCAATCAGTCTGGGCGGCACTGCTGATGCGCGGCCCACGGCATGTATCATTGGAAATTTCTTGGTGAGCAGATCATCGCCCCTGACGACCTTGATTGTTGCCTTGGCTGGCTTGGCGATCGTGCGTGCCGCCGTCTCAATTTGATCAGGGCCCATGTCGCTTGCCGGTGTATTGACCAAATCTCTGACCAGCCAGCTTGCTTCTACCTGGCTGATGATTTCCGATCTGGTCAGCGAGCCATCGAGCAGAAGCTTCGGTCTTGTTCGGCTGTGTTTCTTGTATGTGTCAAAACGGTAGGCGCCAAGCAGGAACCCGATCGTGGCAAGGCGCAAGTCCATGTTCTGATTCGGCTCCAGTCGCCAAATGCCTTCCGGCAGGTTTTTGGCCAACGCCCCGGCGCAGAACGGGTTTGTGTTGTCGCCAGTACCAAGCAGCGCTGAAGCGACAGAATGGTCCTTTGCATCAGGGATAAGCAGGACCGATCCGGCTTTGCCACTAAAATTGTTGGCCAAGGCCCATTGCTTGTCAGACTGCGGCAAGTCTTCTAGCGCATCGTTACCGACAAATCTGACTAATTTTGCTTCAGACGGCTTGGTTTTTGCAGGTGCCAACACTGAATTGAGCATTTTTTATTTCCAAATCTTAACGGTCCGACCGGACGAACCCATTTGTTAACGAACCGTTAGGGTTAACAGAATATTGATTTTTTACGAGGGGTATTTCGCCCGCATCAATTCGCGAACTATTAGCGAGCAAGCAGGAGAAAGAACATGGGGTCCGCACTTCATCTGAACAGGCTCACAGATACGCGACGGCCGTCAAGGGCGCTTGTTGGCCTGACCGCACTCTTGCTTTCGGCAGCATTGGCAGGGTGTGCCACTGACAGAACGACGACCGGATCTATCAATCGCAATGCCAAGCCGGTTGAACAGATGAATGCCTCTGAGCTTGCACAGTCGGTCAGTTCCTACTCAAAGCTCTACCAACGCGATCCCAACAACAAATCTGTCGCGATGGCTTATGCGTCAATTTTGCGTTTTAACAATATGAACGAACAGGCCCTGGCCGTGATGCGCAAGACCGCCATCGTCCATCCTGAGGATCGGAAGGTTCTGGCTGCCTATGGCAAGGCGCTGGCTGGAGCTGGAGAATTCACCGCTGCCCTGGATGCGATACAACGCGCACAAGATCCGACACAGCCTGATTGGCGCCTTATCTCTGCGGAGGGCGCGATTTACGACCAGACGGGCCGCCCTGAGCTTGCGCGCAACCTATACCAAAAAGCATTGCAGGTACGACCGAACGAGCCTTCAATCCTGTCCAATCTCGCTATGAGCCATGTGCTCGAAAACGACTTGGTGACAGCCGAAAGGTATCTGAGAACCGCCGTTCAACAACCAGGCGCCGACAGCCGGGTGCGTCAGAACCTGGCCATGGTTGTGGGACTGCAGGGTCGCTTTGATGAAGCCATGGCCATTGCCAAGCAGGAGCTTTCTCCACAACAGGCACAAGCAAATGTCGACTATTTGCGCACTATCCTGTCGCAGC
Organism: Ahrensia sp.; assembly: GCA_024639025.1. Classification (GTDB taxonomy): domain Bacteria; phylum Pseudomonadota; class Alphaproteobacteria; order Rhizobiales; family Rhizobiaceae; genus Ahrensia. The sequence goes on from JAHEJF010000027.1 coordinate 3,263, forward strand.
AAAACGCCTGGAGCCTTATCAAGGAAGAAGACAAGCAGACTGCTCAACAATAAGTCCATATTCCTAAGCTGTTTCAAACGAAATAGACGCCCGGATCATGTTCCGGGCGTTTTGCCATTCAGATGAAGGTTCTTGAAGGAAAAGCGCCAACATTTCCATGTCGGCGCTCAATCCTGAATAGGAGATGAAATTGGCTCAGTGGCATTGTGCACTTTGAAAGAATCGCGGCACCCCGATTCGTTGAGAGCTTTCAACGTCAAAAATCAGGAACGCATTTCAGTTCAAAACCGAACCGCTTTAGAAGATACCGCCACGTTGTGAAATCTGAATACCCGCTGGTCCGAGGATCACGCCAAAGAGCACCGGCAGGAAGAACAGGATCATTGGCACCGTCAGTTTAGGTGGCAGGGCAGCAGCCTTCTTCTCAGCAGCATTAAGGCGCATCTGACGGCTTTCGCTTGCAAGAACGCGCAAAGCCTGTCCAACCGGCGTACCGTAGCGCTCGGCCTGGATAAGTGCTTGTGACACGCCCTTGACCGCTTCAACGCCTGTGCGTTTGTGCAGGTTTTCATAGGCTTGCTTTCGCTCTGCCAAGAAAGACAGCTCGGCACCCACCAGCACAAGTTCTTCTGCCAACGCAGTGGATTGGCTGCCGATTTCATTGGATACTTTTCTGAAACCGGCCTCGATGGACATGCCTGATTCAACACAGATCAACAGAAGATCCAGCGCATCGGGCCATGCCTTGGAAATCGACAATTTGCGCTTGCCTGCCTTGTTGTTCACATAGATGTTCGGCGCATAAAAGCCTGCTGCGGCTGCACCCAGGCAATAGACAATTTTCATGCCTGTTGCCTTGTCTGGAAAACCACCCAGGACAAAGGCATAGACCAGACATCCGGCAAAGAAGACAAACGGAAGTGCAAAACGCATAAACAAAAAGGTGTTGAGTGGCTGCTGACCACGAAAACCGGCAGCACGCAGGTTTTCAATCGTCTTTTCATCGGCCAGCATCTTCTTCAGATCAAGCGAATCGACCAGGGATGTCATGCCGTTTTTCTTTTTGGCATCCATGCGGAGGCTGGCTCGACCCTTTTGGCTTTCTTCTGCAAGGCGCTGACGCTCACGCGCGCGAATTTCATCACGTTCGGTGGCCACCGTCTTCATTCTGTTTTTGAGCTCGTTGCCGCCGATCGCCGGCGCAAGAAGCGTGAAAATGGTGGCAAAAACGCTGATCGCAACAAGGACGGCAATGACAAACTGACCTGATGTGAGCAAGCCAACGATATCTGAAGACATGACAATTACCTCCTAAATATCGAAGTTGATCATTTGACGCATCACAAAGACGCCGATTGACATCCATACCCCGGACACGCCCAGGATCAGCAATCCGGTATCAGTTGTGAATAGCAGTTTGATATAGTCCGGGCTGGACAGATAAACGAGGATCACCACAATTGGCGGCAATGCGGCAATAATACCAGCGGAAGCCTTGGCTTCCATCGACATCGCGCCAACCTTTGCTTTCATCTGCGCTCGGGCACGCAATACACCAGACAGGTTGCCAAGCGCTTCGGACAGGTTACCACCTGCTTGCGATTGAATCTGAATAACAATCGCAAAGAAGTTGGCCTCCGAACACGGCATGGTTTCGTACATGCGCAAACAGGCCTCTGGCACCGAGATACCCAATTGTTGAGCTTCGATGATACGGCGGAACTCGCTTTGTACTGGTTCACGCGCCTCTGTGGCGATCAAACGCAATCCATCGTTGAGCGGCAGACCAGACTTGATTGCACGGACAATGATATCAATTGAGTTCGGAAACTCGGCCAGAAACTTTTTGACCCGGCGCTTGCGCAAATAGCTGACAATCCAGCGCGGAAGACCCAGGCCAACGGCAAAAAGTATACCAAGGCAATAGATAAGCGGTACGCCCATCACCAAAGCAATGAATGTTGCGCCTACGCCGGCAATTGCCGAGTAGATGTAGAATGTCCGAACATTGATTTTGAGGCCTGCCTGCTTGATCTGTACCTTCAGTGGCGGCTTGGTCGCGTAACGTTCGCGCGATTTATTTTTTTCCTCAAGCTCAGAGAGCGACTCGGAAATCTGTTTCCGTCTCTTCTGGCCTTCTTGCTGCTTGTCGACTTCCGCTCGTTTCGAGGTGGAATCGGTCTTGAGCGACTTGACCTGGGCCAGTCGCCGATTGCGCTTATCCTGGTTTTCCAAGGTCGGAAGCATCAAAGCATACAAAACGCCGCCTATACCAAGACCGGCGAGCGCCACCAGGGCGAGAACATTGAGGGACATTCCGAGTATCATGGCTGCGGCCTCCCGCTACATACAAAAGAGAGGTTCATCATTATCCGTCTATGACCTCCATCGCATCCAGTGCCGATGCAAGGCGCTGATCTTCGGCGTAGTAACGTGCCCGATCCCACATATGAGGGCGACCTACGCCCGTGGAGCGGTGCTTGCCAATGAATTTGCCGTTTGCATCTTCGCCGGTGATGTCAAAGAGCATCAGGTCCTGCGTGATGATGACGTCACCTTCCATACCGATAACCTCGGTAATGTGCGTGATGCGACGCGAGCCATCGCGCAAGCGAGCGGCCTGTACGATAACGTCGACCGAACCACAGATGATTTCGCGAACGGTTCTTTGCGGCAGTTGGAAGCCGCCCATCGCAATCATGGATTCCATCCGGCTAAGGCATTCACGCGGTGAGTTGGAGTGAATTGTACCCATCGAGCCGTCGTGGCCCGTATTCATGGCCTGCAGCAAGTCAAAAACCTCGGGGCCACGAACCTCACCAACGATGATGCGCTCCGGGCGCATCCGCAGGCAGTTCTTGACCAGATCAGTCATGGTGATCTGGCCTTCACCTTCCAGGTTTGGCGGGCGGGTTTCCAGACGAACAACGTGCGGCTGCTGGAGCTGTAGCTCGGCAGAGTCTTCGCAGGTGATGACGCGCTCATCCTTATCGATGTAATTGGTCAGACAGTTCAGCAAGGTGGTTTTACCTGAACCGGTACCACCGGAGATAACCACGTTACAGCGAACCCGGCCAATGATCTGAAGCAGGGTTGCACCTTCCGGTGAGATGGAATTGAAGCTCGTCAATTGATCGAGCGTCAGCTTGTCCTTCTTGAACTTACGAATTGTCAGTGCGGTGCCATCAATCGCCAGCGGCGGAGCAATAACGTTCACACGTGAGCCATCAGCAAGACGCGCATCACAGATTGGGCTTGATTCATCGACGCGGCGACCGACCTGACTAACAATGCGCTGACAGATGGACAACAATTGTTGGCCATCCCGGAAACGAATACCGGCATCTTCGACCTTGCCGTTGACCTCGATATAGGCGGCATCCGGTCCATTGATCATGATATCGGCGATGTCGTCCCTGGCCAGCAAAGGCTCCAGGGGTCCATAGCCCAACACGTCATTACAAATATCCTCGAGCAGTTCCTCCTGCTCGGAGATCGACATCGCGTAGTTCTTGATAGCGATAATGTCATTGACAATATCGCGAATTTCCTCGCGTGCGCTGTCCGCATCCAGCTTGGCTAATTGCGACAGGTCGATGGTCTCAATCAGCGCCGAGAATACCTGAGACTTGGTGTCGTAGTAGCTTTCGTCCCGATTCTTAGACTTCTTGTCCTCGGGGGTTTGTATGCTGGGTGCTTCCACCTTTGGCTTTTCGGCTTTAGGCGCAGCTGCCTCTGGGGCATCAGTAGTCGGCACTATCGGCGCTTCTGGCGCTGGTGCTGCCGGCTCGGGCGCTTCCACCACAGGCGCTTTGGCGACCTGATTGGATCCCCCTGCTGCGGCTGAGCCACCTGATCCTTTTTTGCCAAACATCAATCTATCCTGTCACACAAATTACAATTACTTCTTCAACTTCGAAAGGATACCCTTGAGGCCGCCCTTGGATTTGGTCGCAACCACACCCCGTCCCGTCACGATGTGCGCGAGATCAGACAATGTCGCCACGATTGGGCTGGCGCTGTCAGATTCAGCAAGCATTCGTCCGTTGTTCGATGCTGTGCCGAACAATTGCGGGTCAAACGGAATGACTGCTGCTGCGTCCATATCAAGTGAATCAAGGAAATCGCTGACCGAGATCTCCGGACGCTTGGGCACGCCGACCTGATTGATAACAAGCTTTGGTGCAAAATCGTTCGGACGAAGCTTTTTGAGCGTGTCGACCATGTTCTTGGCATTGCGCAAGTTGGCCAGCTCCGGCGTGGCAACAATCACGACCTCGTCTGCAGTCTCGAGCGTGCGACGTGTCCATCCGTTCCAAACATGTGGAATATCCAGAACGACGGCAGGAGCCGAACGCTGCGCGACATCAACCAGTTGCGTGAATGCTTCTGCATCAAAATCGTAGACCTTATCCAGCATTGAAGGCGCGGCGAGCAAAGACAAATGCTCAGCGCATGTAGCCAGCAGTCGGTCAAGATAGACCTCGTCGATGCGGTCGGTGGAAAAGACTGCTTCTGCGATGCCTTGAGCCGGATCCTGGTCGAAGTTGATGTTGGCGGTGCCAAAGGGCAGGTCCATATCGGCCACCACAACGCCGCTTTCAAACAATGTGGCAATTGACCAGGCAACATTGTGTGCAATTGTCGAGGACCCGACGCCTCCTTTTGCACCCATGAAGGCCAATGTGCGTCCGAGCGGTTCAGCCTCAGGGTCCGTGAAAAGCGTGGTGATGATCGTCATGATATCGGCGATGGATACCGGCGCCACCAAATATTCAGAAATGCCGTTCCGCTTGAGATCGCGATACAGGGAAACATCGTTGTGGTGTCCGATGATGACCACATGTGTTGATGGATCACATACTTCAGCGAGTGCACCCAGACCATTCATCAGTTCGTCCGGCACCAGGGTCGTCTCGAGAATGATCAGATTGGGCGTCGGTGCGGACTGGTAGAACTCAACAGCTGCGCCCAAGCCACCCATGTAGACACGGGCCTGCGCCTTGACCATTCTGCGGTCTTCGGCCATGCGTTCGATTGGTCCGGCCACACCCTGGGTTTCGCAAAACGCCTGGATTGTGATGCGCGGTACCGGGCGAACATCGCGCAACGAATCGGGTTCGACTGCTGTTTCAGCAACATCGGCTACTTCAATTTCTGGGTTAAACGCTGCGTCTGACATAATTTCCACCCTCGGGGGTACACTTCGTTAAAATCTCAATCTCGATGCAAATGCCGGCGGTGCCGGCACTCACGTTAATTGCCTTGGTAGGCCTCAATCACAGCACCGCGATTTGCTGCATCAATCGGGCTTTGTTTTCTTGGTCCCAGCAAATCGCCGGGATTGCTGATCTGGGCGGCCAGATTGTTTTGGCTGGAGCAGCCAAAGTCTGAATAATTCCGGTTCTCACCTGTTTCCAGAATGTCGGCGTCCCACTGACCACATTGATTGGTGGAAGCCGTAACGCCCCTGAAGGAGAGCCGAATGGGTGCGGACAATCCGTGCTGGCTGGCGTTATAGGTCTGGATCGCCATGTTGCCGCGGCTACCGCCGCCTTGTTCCAGCGCATGGACAATCTGGTTCTGAACCCTTTGGGCTGCAGCAGCATTTGCTGAACCCGAGGGCAGAAGCATCACGATTGTTCCAGTGCCCGAGTTTGAGAAATTCGTGGCGAACGCCCTGACGTTGCTGATGGTTGCTTCGTTCAGTCTCTGCGCGCCTGAGGCAACAGGAATATCCAAAGTCTGTTCTTTCTCCGCCAATATGATCGGATGCCTCTTGGTGTAATCAGAAGGCACGCTGCCAACGGTGAAGCTGTCACGCTTGCCCATTGTACAAGCCGAGAGCATCGTGACGCACAGCAGGACACCTGTTGATGATGCGATTTTTCCAGCGAACATTTTGCGTACTCCGATTACTTGTAAATGAAGCCAACAGCGCCGTGATAGCGGCCATTTGGCATTTTTTGATCAACGCTGCCGTAGATGCGGTTCACCCTGCCAAGCAGGTTGGCGGATGCATCGGAAGCTGGCATGAAATTGTCTGTTGGTAATGCGATCTGAGAGGCAGCCACTGGGCGCACCAGATAAGGCGTTACCATGATGACAAGCTCTGATTCGCTGCGCACAAAGTCGCGGCTTCTGAACAGTGTTCCCAGTACCGGCAGTTTTGACAGTCCAGGGAAGCCGCTCACAACTTGGCGCACATCATCGCGAATGAGCCCGGCAATCATCATTGAGCCACCAGATGGCAATTCTACAGTCGTTTCAGCCTCGCGGCGACGCAGTGAAAGAATGTTGGTGCTCTGACCGTTGGAGACACCGATCGACAATTGGTTGGTCCCATCAGAAGTCGGTTCGGACACTTCGGTCTTGATTCTCAGGCTGATGCGACCGGGAGAAAGCACAACTGGCGTGAATTCAAGGCCAACTCCATACTCAACTTCTTTGAAGTCATAAGTGATTTGGTTGTCGTCATCGACGGTAGAGCCATCAACGATCTTGTACTCGCCACCTGCAAAGAATTTGGCTGATTCACCCGAAATCGCCGTCAGTGTTGGCGCAGACAGGGTTTTCATGACCCCGGCCTGTTCCATCGCACTGAAATATGAATCCAGGTTCAGGGCGCCAACGGCCCCTGAAATATTGAAGCCAGAGTTGGAAATTGACTTGCCAAGCGCACCGGCGACATTGTCTGAAATGCCATTGAAAGAAATACCGCTGGAGCCCGTTCCCGAGCCAAGAAGATTGATGCCCAATTGCTTCATGACAGAGCGTTGAATCTCCGCAACAGTCACTTTCAGCGTGACCTGGTCACCGCCTGCAATGTCGATCAGGTTCACAATCTGGCTGCTGCCAGATGTGAAGAAAGAGAAGAAATCCTGGTTTGTCGCGTCGCCACCCTTCACAAAAATCTCTGCAAGCTTGGCGGCCTTTGCCGAATCCTGGGGAGTTTGCACGGTACCGGTCAAGACAATGTTATCATTGATGATTTCGGTCTTGATGTTGGAACCCTCAACGAAACGCGCCAAGTACCGGTCCAATCCGGCCACATCGCGTTCGATCTGCAATTCAAGGCTCACAACCTGATTACCTGCTTTGTCGAAAACGAAAATGTTTGTTTCACCCACTTCCTTGCCAAACAGGTAGATGCGCCTGGCAGTGCGTGTCACAGCATCAGCAACTTCCGGATTTGCAACCAAAATGTCATGGGCGTCAGCAGGCAGGTCGACCACCAGCGATTTGTTCAAACCCAGTTTGATTCGCTCTGAACCCTGTGATGACTGCTTGACCTTGATCATGTTTTGAGCAGCAGCCTTTTGGACGCCCAGAATTGTGTTGTCGGCGGGCGCCATTGCCGCGACGGCGAACAAAGCACCGGTGCACCAAAGGGTCTTAAGGCATTTTGCAGCATTCGACATTGATTTGCTCTTGTTTGATTGACGGGTTGTGATT